>JBKGHI010000006.1:0-88884 GCA_046520405.1 Myxococcus sp. 1LA | reverse complement strand
CCAACGCCGCCGCCCACGGCGTGGAGGCCGCCCGCGTGCTGGTGCCGCGCGTGCGTGACGCCTTCGCGCTGCCGGACTCGCGCTATCCCAAGGAGTCGCTGGTGGCGCTCCTGGCCCGCATGCTGACCCGCTGGCCCGAATTGCGCGGCCCCGCGGAAGTCCCCCACGTCTTCGGCCTGCCCGTGGAAAGAGACGGCGCGTGACCACCTCCAGCTTCCTCTACGCCACGCCCTCCGTGTTCGAGTCCACGCGGGCGCACGCGCAGCTCCACCTGACGGCGGACTCGCACCGCCCCGTGCGCTTCCACGCGCGCGTGGCCCGGGACGTCCTGTCCTTGCGGCTCGCGCTCCAGGCGCTCGGCGGGCTCATCTGGCACTCGGACGCGTGGAACGAGGGCCTGGGCGGCCTGCTGGACCCGCTCATCACCGTGCATCCCGACCGCGTCTTCTTCGAGGCCTTCAGCCAGGACCAGAGCGCCTACGGGCTCGTCATCGTGGACCGCGGCCTCTTCGCCCCCGAGGGCGAGGTGCGCTGCGGCACCACCAACGTGGACTTCACCGCCTGGCTGTGGGCGGCGCTGGCCGAGATGCGCTCCACCCGCGAGACGCACCTGCGCATCGGCCCGGAGGGGTTCGACGTGCGCACCACCGGCGCGGGCGGACGCTTCGAGCAGAAGGTGGACGTGCCGGAGAGCTGGGTGCGGGGCCTGCTCCAGCTCCAGGGTGGCATGGCCTTGCCTGGCACCCGTTTGTCGGTGCGGCCAGTGGACCTGCTCGCGGCGGTGCGTTTCCTCAGCCACACCAAGGCCAGGGTGTCCCCCCGCGCGCTGCGCTACGAGCTGCACCCGGGCCAGGACGCGCGGCTGATGCTGGAGCCCTGGGAACACCCCGTTCCCTTGAAGGGCGCGGCCCACGGATACCAGGAGCCGCGCATCATCCGCGCCTGGGGCCGCCGGCGGCTGCGGCTGCTGGAGCCCTTGCTGCCCTACGCGGAGAAGGTGGACGTCTACCTGAAGGGCCGCGCGCTGCCCCACTTCTACGTCGCGCACCTGCCCGGCGGCGTGCGCTTCCTGCTGGGCCTGTCCGGGTGGACGGCGAACCACTGGACGAACACGGCGGGCATGGACCTGCTGCTGGAGCCGTCGCGCGACACCGCGCTGGCGGAGCGCGTGCTCGGCGTGCTGCGCGAGCGCTTCCACGCCTCGACCGAGGAGGTGGCCACCGCCCTGGACGTGGACGTGGCGCGGCGCGGGGCCCTGGCGGCGCAGTGCGCGGCCGGGCGCGCCCTCTTCGACGTGGAGGCGCGGCGCTGGCGGCACCGCGAGCTGTTCGCCACGCCAGTGGACCTGGGCCGCATGTACCCGCCGGACACCCGCCGCGAGGAGGCGGGGCGCCTGGAGGCCGCGGGCGAGGTGGAGGTGACCTCCGCCGCGCCGCGCGAGACGCGCAAGGTGCGCACGCTGCCCACGCCGGAGGGCTCCGTCACGCGGGAGGTGGTCTACCGCGACTGGGTGGTGCATGGCCGCGCGGGTCCCCAGTCGGGCATCGAGCTGGTGATGAACGACGAGGACCGCCTCCTCTTCGGCCGGTGCGGCTGCGATTACTTCAACGAGCACCTGCTGAACCAGGGGCCCTGCGCGCACCTGCTCGCGCTCAGCCGCCTGGCGCGCGCCCAGCGACGGGAGCTGACCAGCTCCGAGCCCGCCTCGGCGGACGCGCTCGCGGCCAGGGCGGCGGAGGTGGACGCGCGGCGGCGGCAGGCGGAGGCGCTTGACCCGGGAGACGGCGATGACGATAACGGTTAGCGCTCCTGGGAGAGGCCAGGGCTCGCGGATGAGCCATGCGTCCCGCGGTGCTTCGCCGCGGGGGAGTTCTGTTCCCTTCTCTTCGCCAGGGTCCCAGCGTACGCAACGCTGGGAGCCCCGGGTCCAACGCCTCGCAAGTCATCCCCTGGCCTCTTCCGGAGCACCATGAGCTGGCTCGACGCCTCCCTGTCCTGGCTCAAGGGGTTGTTCAACCGCCCCGTGACGCGAAGCACCACCGGGCTGGACGTGCCCCTGGACGCGAACGGCCGTCCGCTGGACGTGGTGCGTGAGACAATCACCACCTCCGGCCCGCTGAAGCCAGGCCACCTCCGGCGGATTCACCGGGACGCGCGGCTCTTGCCCAAGCCGCAGCGCCGCTACACCCCGGGCCGGAAGAAGTGGATGGAGGCCGCGGAGGCCCGGCGGCTGTTCTCCGCCACGCTGCGCACGCGGAACCGGAACCTGCGGGACTTGCTGCCCGACGAGGCGCAGCTCGCCCGCTACGGCCTGCCTGTCTGGCGCACCGAGGCGGACGTGGCCGCGGCCCTGGGCATCTCCGTGGGCATGCTCCGCCACTACAGCCTCCACCGCTCGCGCGAGCGGGTGCGGCACTACGTGACGTTCGCGGTGCCCAAGCGCTCCGGAGGCCACCGGCTGATTCACGCGCCCAAGCGCCGGCTGAAGGCCCTGCAACGCCGGCTGCTGGAGCTGCTGGTGTCGAAGCTCCCCGTCAGCCCCCAGGCCCATGGCTTCGTGGCGGAGCGCTCCATCAAGACGGGCGCGGCGCCCCACGTGGGACGGCGGGTGGTGCTGAAGCTCGACCTGAAGGACTTCTTTCCTTCTGTCACCTCGGCGCGCGTGCGAGGCCTGCTCATCGCCCTGGGCTACGGCTACCCCGTGGCGGCGACGCTCGCGGTGTTGATGACCGAGGCGGAACGGCAGCCGGTGGAAGTGGAGGGCACCGTCTTCCACGTCCCGGTGGGCCCGCGCGTCTGCGTGCAGGGCGCCCCCACCAGCCCCGGCCTGTGCAACGCGGTGCTGCTGCGGCTGGACCGGCGGCTGGCGGGCCTGGCGCGGCGATACGGCTACACGTACACGCGCTACGCGGATGACCTCAGCTTCTCCGGTGACGACCTCGCGGCGCTGGAGCGGGTGCGCGCGCTGGCCGCGCGCTACGTGCGGGAGGAGGGCTTCGAGGTCAACCGCGACAAGACGCGCGTGCAACGCCAGGGCGGCGCCCAGCGCGTCACGGGCGTTACCGTGAACGCGACGCTGGGCTTGTCACGCCAGGAGCGGCGGCGGCTCCGGGCGATGCTGCACCAGGAGGAGCAGGCGGGTGACGACGAGGCACGACGCGCGCGCCTCGACGGTCTGCTGGCCTACGTGAAGATGCTCAACCCGGAGCAGGCGGAGCGCCTCGCTCGCCGGCGCAAGCCGCGCCGGAGCTGAGCCGGGCCTCAGCTCCGGACGGGCCAGGGCCTGTCGCGCGTCCCGGCATCCCAGTTGTCATGGCGGCCATCCCAGTACACGACCTTCAGCTCGCTGGGGTCGACGTCATCCAGGCACTGGATGTTGACGGACCGGAACTCGCCACCGAGCTCCTCGACGAAGCCGGCGCCGAAGCAATGGATGCCGCAGTGCTTGCAGAACGAGCGGTAGTTCGGGCTGGCGCCCTTCCGGAACTCCCCCAGGTGCTCGGTGCCCGCGGTGACGCGGAAGGCGCTCGGCTTCGGGTAGGCCGCGGTGCCGCCCACCTTGGTGCAGATGGAGCAGTTGCAGCGGCTCACCGGCGCCGACAGGTCCATCTCCGCCTCGAAGCGCACCGCGCCACAGAGACACCCTCCGGTATAGCGCTTCAACGTGCTGCCATTCGACGTGGACCCCTGCTCGACCTCGGCCATGACGGAATCTCCTCGGGAGTGAGAAACAACGTCTCGGGAGATAAGCCGTCCGGATGACAGGGGTATGTCAGGTATCCACCGGCCCCGCGCAGCAGCAGAAAAAGATGAACAATCATGAATTCATGAACTAGCCTCCCCGGGTATGAAAACACCCCCTTCTTCCTTCAAGCCCCTCGCGCTGTCCCTGGGTCTGCTGGCAAGCAGCGGCTGTGGCCCTTCCGAGGCCCCCCCCCCGCAGCCGCCTGAAGCGGACACTGTCGCGCACGTCCCCGCCCCGCTCACGCTCGCGGACTACCCGCTCAAGGCCAGCGCGGACCAGCGTTCGCTCGTCACGGCCCAGGGCGCGCCCTTCCAGTGGGTGGCGGACACGCCGTGGGCCCTGCCCTCGAAGCTGAGCCAGGCGGACGTGATTGCCTATCTGGATGACCGCAAGGCCAAGGGCATCAACACGGTCATGGTCATGCTGCTGCCCATGCTGAGCCAGTGGACGCACAACTACTACGGCGACGCGCCCTTCCACGGCCGGGACATGTCGTTGCCCGCGGTGACGCCGGTGGCCACGACGAACCCCGCGGACGCGGACGGCTATGACTACTGGGACCACGTGGAGTGGGTCATCGACCAGGCCGGGCAGCGGGGCATCCAGGTGGCCGCGGCGGTGTCCTGGTACGGCTACGGCGGCGTGGACTGGCGCCCGTACGTGACGAACACGTCGGCCGCCGCTTATGGCGCGTTCCTCGGGCAGCGCTTCGGCGGGAAGAACAACCTCTTCTGGGTGCTGGGCGGCGACAACAACCCCGTGGGGGATGCGGGCAGCGTCCCCAGTGGGCTGGACCGGAGTGACCGCGTCGAGGCCACCAACACCATGGCCAACGCCATCCGGGCCCACGAGGCGAAGCGCCACCTGATGTCGTACCACGCGAAGCGGACCTTCTCGTCCGCGAACTACTTCGTGGGCCAAGCCTGGCACACGGTGCACTTCGCGTACTCCAACGAGCGGACCTACCACTACGTGCTCACGGACTACCAGCGCACGACGGTGCGCCCGGTGGTGATGCCGGAGGCGTACTACGACGCGCGGCCCTCCTCGCCCGTGCTCGACCGCCGCCGCCTGCGGGCGCAGTCCTGGTGGTCCTACCTGTCCGGCGCGGTGGGCTTCGCCTACGGCCATGAGAACATCTGGGACATGGACTCCGGCTGGAAGCCGGCCCTGCAGGCCGCGTCCGCCACGGACATGAAGAACCTCCAGGCCTTCCTGTCCGGATACGCCCAGCACCTGCTGCGGCCGGACCACCGGGCGGGCAACACGCAGAAGCTGCTGACCTCCGGGTACGGCAACACCACCAACAACGGCGGGCTCGACTACGGCGTGTCCGCCATCGCGAGCGACGGCAGCTTCGGGCTCGCCTACCTGCCGACCTCGCGCGCGGACATCGTCGTCAACCTGGCCGCGCTGGGCGCCGCCAACGTGCGGCTGTCCTGGTGGAATCCGGGCGCTGGCGGCGCCAAGACGCTCATCGGGACGTTCGCGGGCACGGGCACCCGGGCGCTGACCTGGCCTTCGGGCTACACCGACGCACTGCTCGTGGTGGAGCGCGAGGGAAGCACACCGCCCCCGCCCCCGTCGCTCTGGCGCGCCATCAACCTCAACGGCCCGGCCACCGTCATCGACGGCGTGCCCTGGGAGGGCAGCAGCGGCGCGCAAAACCTCACCCTCACCGGCTCCCTCTTCGCCAACCAGGCCGTCACGCTGGTGCCCGCCACGGACGCCAACCGCGCGCAGATGATTCGCTCCAGCCTCTACGGCTACGGCACGCCCGCGAAGGTGAAGGTCAGCGGGATGCCCGCGGATGACTACGACGTCTCCCTGTACGTGTGGGAGGACAACCGCTCGGAGACGTTCAACGTCATCGTCGAGGGCCAGGTGGTGCTGCAGGGCTACGTCAGCGGCGCCGCGGGCACGTGGAAGCGCCTGGGTCCGTGGACCGTCTCCGTCACGGACGGCGCGCTGGACCTCACCACCTCCGGCGGCACGGCCAACCTGTCCGGCCTGGAAATCCACCGCCGCTGAGGCAGGCCATGGGGGTGCCGCCGGAAAGCTCGAACCGGCGGCCACTCTCGCCGCGGGCTACGCCGGACGGGCGTAGCCCAGCTTCCGCAGGACCTCGGCGATTTCGCCCAGCACCGCTTCGTCGTCGATGGTCGCGGGCGTCTTGTACTCGCTGCCATCGGCGATCTTCTTCATCGTGCCGCGCAGAATCTTGCCCGAGCGCGTCTTCGGCAGGCGCTGCACCACGGCCGCCGTCTTGAACGCGGCCACCGGGCCAATCCGGTCTCTCACGAGCTGGACGACCTCCTTCACGATGTCCTCGTGCGGCCGCTTCACGCCGGCCTTGAGCACGAGGAAGCCCACCGGCACTTCACCCTTCAGCGTGTCCGCCGCGCCCAGCACCGCGCACTCGGCGACATCGGGGTGGGAGGCCAGCACCTCCTCCATGCCCCCCGTGGAGAGCCGGTGGCCGGCGACGTTGATGATGTCGTCGATGCGGCTCATGATGAACAGGTAGCCGTCCGCGTCCTTGTAGCCCGCGTCTCCCGTCAGGTAGTAGCCCGGGTACGCGCTCAGGTACGCGCTCACGTAGCGCGCCTCCGCGTGCCACAGCGTGGGCAGACAGCCGGGCGGCAGCGGCAGCTTCACCACGATGGAGCCGATGGTGCCTGGGTCGGGCTCGTGGCCCTCCGGGTCGAAGATGCGCACGTCGTAGCCCGGCATCTCCACCGTGGGCGAGCCCACCTTCACCGGCAGGTGCTCGATGCCCATGGGGTTGGCGGCAATGGCCCAGCCCGTCTCCGTCTGCCACCAGTGGTCGATGACGGGCCGTTGCAGCCGCGCCTCGCCCCAGCGGAGCGTGTCCGGGTCGCACCGCTCCCCGGCGAGGAACAGCGTGCGGAGCCTGGACACGTCGTGCTTCGCCAGCAATTCACCGTTGGGGTCGTCCCGCTTGATGGCGCGCAGGGCCGTGGGCGCGGTGAACATGACGCGCACGTCGTGCTGGGCGATGACGCGCCAGAAGGCCCCCGCGTCCGGCGTCCCCACCGGCTTGCCTTCGTAGAGCACCGTGGTGCTCCCGTTCAGCAGCGGCCCGTAGACGATGTACGAATGGCCCACCACCCAGCCCACGTCGGAGGCGGCCCAGAACACCTCGCCGGGCGCCACGCCGTAGATGTTCTTCATGGACCAGTGGAGCGCCACCGCGTGGCCCCCGTTGTCCCGGACAATGCCCTTGGGCTGCCCCGTCGTCCCCGACGTGTAGAGGATGTAGAGCGGGTCCGTGGCCTCCACCGGCACGCACGCCGCGGGCGCCACGCCCTCCACGGCCTGGCTCCAGGACACGTCCCTCCCCGGCACCAGCGTGGCCTCGGACTGGGGACGCTGGAGGATGATGCACGCGGACGGCGGGTGCTTCGCGAGCTGGAGGGCCTCGTCGAGCAGCGGCTTGTACGGGACGACGCGGTTGGGCTCGATGCCACACGACGCGGAGACGATGACCTTGGGCGTCGCGTCGTCGATTCGCGCCGACAGCTCGTGCGGCGCGAACCCGCCGAACACCACCGAGTGGATGGCGCCGATGCGCGCGCACGCCAGCATGGCGACCACCGCTTCGGGCACCATGGGCATGTAGATGATGACGCGGTCCCCCTTCGTCACGCCCTGGCGGACCAGCGCCCCGGCGAAGTGGGCCACGCGCTCACGCAGCGCCTCGTAGGAGTACGTCTGGAGCGTCCCGGTGATGGGGCTGTCGTAGATGAGCGCGGCCTGCGCGCCACGCCCCTGCTCGATGTGCCGGTCCAACGCGTTGTAGCAGGTGTTGAGCTGCCCTCCGGCGAACCAGCGGTACAAGGGCGCCCGCGACGCGTCGAGCACCTGCTCCCACTTCTTGAACCAGTGGATGCCCTCGGCGGCTTCAGCCCAGAACCCCTCGGGGTCCCGAAGTGAGCGGTCGTGAATCACGCGGTACGTTCCCGACATGCGGTGCCCTCCCGTGAAGCCGTGCGCGGCCTAGCATGCGTCAACGCCCGCATGACGACAGGGCATCCCTGGCAGCCGCCCCACATCTGCTAATCGCAGCCGCCAACGCGGCCTTCCCCGCCCGCGCGCGCCCGACAAGGCGCTCGAACCCCTGGATTGCGACGTCCTGCGTCACAACCCAAGGACCGTTCGTCATGTCCCATCAGGACCTGGAGTGGATTCACGCCTGCCCGCTCGCCTGCAGGAGATGACACTGCCTGCAGTGACGTGGTAACCGGACTCTCCACTCGTTGGTGGTCAAACGGTGTGCGCTCACGCCCGACCGCCAGCCAGGGAAGCCCCTGAGGACCTCGTGGCCGCCCTGACTACCGCAGGAGAAACGAGACATGAGCGTCATGTCAAACGCAGCATTGGCTCTGTCCACTGGTCGTCGCTACCGTGCATACACGAACCGACACCTGGACGAGCTGACGACCCGAGCCGGACTCCCTGCGGACGAGCGGCTCGCGGTGCAAGCGGTGGCGCAGGTGCTGCCCTTCCGGACCAACAGCTACGTCGTGGACGAGCTCATCGACTGGGACGCCGCTCCCGCGGACCCCATCTACCGGCTCGTCTTCCCGCAGTCGGACATGCTGCCCGCGGACGACGTGGCGCGCATGGTGGACCTGCTGCGCGGTGGGGCGTCCACCCTGGAGCTGAACGCGGCCGCCAACCAGATTCGCGCGCGGCTCAATCCACACCCCGCGGGACAGATGCAGCTCAACGTCCCCAAGCTGGCCAATGAGGAGCCCGTCCCCGGCCTCCAGCACAAGTACAAGGAGACGGTGCTCATCTTCCCCAAGCAAGGACAGACGTGCCACGCCTACTGCACGTACTGCTTCCGCTGGGCGCAGTTCGTGGGTGACGCGGACCTGAAGTTCGCCTCGCGGGAAATCGACCCGTTGGTGAACTACATCCGCGCCCACCCCGAGGTCACCAACGTGCTGTTCACCGGTGGCGACCCGATGATCATGACCGAGGCCGTGCTGGCGAAGTACATCGAGCCGCTGCTGGACATCGAGCACCTGGAGGCCATCCGCATCGGCACCAAGGCGCTGGCCTACTGGCCCCAGCGCTTCGTCACGGACTCGGACGCGGATGACACCCTGCGCCTGTTCGAGAAGGTCGTCGCCTCCGGCAAGAGCCTGGCCTTCATGGCGCACTTCTCCCACCCCACCGAGATGGTGCCGGAGATTGTCCAGGAGGCGGTGCGCCGCATCCGCGGCACCGGCGCGGTCATCCGCACCCAGGCGCCCCTCATCCGCACCATCAACGACGCGCCGGACACCTGGGAGAGCATGTGGCGCACGCACCTGCGCCACGGCATGGTGCCGTACTACATGTTCGTGGAACGGGACACCGGCCCCCAGGACTACTTCGCGGTGCCGCTCGCCGAGGCCTATGACATCTTCCGCAATGCCTACCAGAACGTGTCCGGCCTGGCGCGGACGGTGCGCGGCCCGTCGATGTCCGCCACGCCCGGCAAGGTGTGCGTGGACGGCGTGACGGAGATTGCCGGCGAGAAGGTCTTCGTCCTGCACTTCATCCAGGCGCGCGACCCGGAGCTGGTCGGCAAGCCCTTCTTCGCGAAGTATGACGAGAAGGCCTCCTGGCTGTTCGACCTCAAGCCCGCGCTGGGCGCCACCCACTTCCCGTGGGAAGCGCCGTCCTCGCAGGCCTGAACTCCGCGCGGCGGGAGACCTTCGTCACCGGCCTCCCGCCGCGAGCAGCGTCCAGGCGCCGCTCAGCTCAGCCCTGGATGGTGACGCGAATCCGGATGGTGACGGTGGAGCCGTTCGGGCACTGGAAACGGATGGTCAACGTCACGGAGATGCGCCAGGCCTGCGCCTCGTCGATGGACGCGTCCACCACCGTCTGCGGGTACGGCAGCGGGTTCGGAACCTCCAGCGAGTGCGTGTCGATGGTCGACGGCAGCCGGGCGACGACCTTGCCCTCCGGGGAGATGAACTCGGTGGTCCCCGGATACGTGCCGACCGTGACGTCCTCACCCGCGGCGTGCGTCCTCACCCGGTAGTAGCCCGCGGGGATGCCCGCGGTGGGGAAGTCCACGTAGACGAAGCCGACATCCGTCCCTTCCGGGAACTGGGTGGCGGGGACCTGCTCGAAGCCCGCGATGCTGGTGCCCACGAAGGTGACGTGGTCGGAGCTCGCCGACACAATCTGCTCGACGTTGATGGGGACCTGCGCCCGCTGCGCGGCCTGGATGAGCGCCCTGCGGTCGGCGTCGTTCGCGGGTGCCGACACGAGCTGGGCTTCCGGCGCGCCGGCCCAGGCGGTGGTGGAGGAGAAGAGGACGGCGGCGACCACGGCAAAGACATTCATCAGTCGGTTTCGCAAGCGCGGCTCCAGGACATGGACTGCGGGGGGACAGCGCGTGTCTGGGTTGCAGCACCAATGCCATTCCAGACATCCCCCGCGAGGACATGCAAAGCTTCAGGGCCACGCGACGGCGAGTAGCCATTCACGTCACGCGGCGGCCGGGCTGTGACCACGGGCGCCACACTCGCCCGCCTCCTCAAGGGACGGGCGGCCACCGGCCCGGCGCCTTCCTGCCGCGCCCGGGCGTGCATACCGTGGCGACATGCTCGGCAACCGTTCCTGGGAGGCGTGGATTTCGGAGTACTCGGAAAGCCACACCCACACCGTCAATCGCTTCTGTCATACGATTGGCATTCCAATGATTGCCGCGTCGGTGCCCCTGGCCGCGGCGTCTCCCTTCGTCCCGCGACTGTGGAAGGTTCCCACCGCCCTGTTCGTGGTGGGCTGGACGTTCCAGTTCGTGGGCCACGCCTTCGAGCGCAAGCCCCCTGAGTTCCTCAAGGACTGGCGCTTCCTCTTCGTGGGCCTGCGCTGGTGGGCCGCGAAGGTGGCGGGCAAGGCGTAGGACGCCCGCGCCGCTCAAGCCCGAGGCGGTGTGGCGGGCGTGCGCACGTGCTCGGGCCGCACGCCCATGCCCACGAGGCGCGCGGGAATGCGCCGCAGGAAGGGGACGTGCTGGACGAGCCACATCGGGAGGGGAAGCGCGTCACTGGACGCCGCCGGGCGCCGCAGCGCGGGCCTCAGCACCCGGTTCTGGATGAGGACCTGGGCCCGCTGGGTGACGCGCGTGGGCCACTCCCGGCGCTCCTGGACCCGGCGCAAGTCTTGCGGCGTCACGTGCCGGGCGAGCAACGGCCCCGCGAGGATGTTGGCGGCGGCCACCGCGTCCTGCACCGCCAGGTTGATGCCCACGCCGCCCACGGGCGACATCGCGTGCGCCGCGTCCCCGATGCAGAGCAGGCCCGCCTGGTACCAGGTGCGCAGCCGGTCCACCCGCACCGTGAGCAGCTTCACGTCATCCCACGTCGCCAGCTCATGGACCCGGTCCGCCAGGAACGGGGCCTGCCGGGCCAGGTCCTCGCGGAATGACTCCAGGCCCGCCGCGCGCAAGGCCTCCACGCTGCCCTTCGCGATGACCCGGCCGCACTGCCACGAATCCCCCCGGTTGATGAGGATGAAAATCTGGCCCTGCGCGAAGCGGCCCATGGGGTCCTCGGGGTCCCCGGGCCTGCGCGAGACGCGGAACCAGAGGACGTCCATGGGCGCGCCCAGCGGCTCCACCTCCAGGCCCGCCTGCTGGCGCAGCGTGGAGTTGCGCCCATCCGCCGCCACCACCAGGTCGGCGCGGACGTCCAGCGTGCCCTCCGGCGTCCGGGCGCGAACCCCCACGACCCCTCCCTTCTCCCGCAGCACGCCCGTCACCTCGGCGCACTGGCGAAGGTGGAAGCCCGGCCAGGCGGACGCCTTCCGCGCCAGGAAGTCGAGCAGGTCCCATTGCGGCATGAACGCGATGAAGCGCCCGTGCGTGGGCAGGTGACTGAAGTCCGCCACCACCACGTCATGGGCGCCGTTCTGGAAGCGCAGCATCGGCGCCTTCTGATGAGGCAAGGCGAGCAGTTCCTCCAGCCAGCCCAGCTCGTGCATCAGCTCCAGCGTGGAGGGGTGGATGGTGTCGCCCCGGAAGTCGCGCAGGAAGTCGGCGTGCTTCTCCAACACCGTCACCTCCACGCCCGCCCGCGCCAGCAACAGCCCCAGCATCATCCCCGCCGGGCCTCCTCCCACGACACAGCACTGCGTGGTGCGCACCTCGTCAGCCATGTCTGCCCCCGCCATGTCAGCCCCAGGCATCAAGATTCTAGACCCACCCTCACGCGGAGCGACCAGACATTCCAGGACCGGACGTATCCGTGTGACAGCAGGGCCATTCCAGGGGGCGCCACTCGGCGCGCAGAGGTGAAGTCATTTGTGACCCGCCCCCCCCCCACCGACAAGCCGTCTGCATGACCCGACAAAAAGTGTCCGAAATAATGGCTAAAAAAGTATTTTGAACTTAGAAGGTAATTCGTGGACACCCGCTGACGACTCCAAGCGCGGCAAGTGTCCGCATGAGTGGGGTGACCTTTGCCTGACGTGAGGCATGGGGCGCTCGGCTCGTCTTCGCTGTCACATCCCCAAAGGACGCATTCACATGTCGCGTTTTCGCACGCTGTCGGTGCGCGCTCTCCAGAGCGCGTTGGTGTCATCCGTTTGCCTTGCTTCAAGCGCCTTCGCCCAGGACCTCCGCGGGACCCCGGCCCCGGTCTTCCTGAGCGGAGAGGACGCGCACTGGGGTTATTCACAGACAGTCAGCCCCCAGCGCTGGGGCGAACTCCCGGGCAATGCCTTGTGCGCGGCGGGGCTGGACCAGTCCCCCATCGCACTGGTGACGGCGACGGCGACCTCGCAGAATCACCAGGACGCCCCCAGCTTCCACTACGGCACCAGCCGCGTGCGCATGACGAACAACGGACACACCGTCCAGTTCACCTATGACGCCGGCAGCACCCTCCAGGTGGGTGGCAATACCTATCACCTGGCGCAATTCCATTTCCATACGCCCAGCGAGCACACCAAGGACGGCGTGGAGTACCCGCTCGAGGTCCACCTGGTGCACACGGACGCAAATGGCACCCCGGCCCTGGTCGTGGGCGTGCTCATCAAGGAGGGCTTCGTGCACCCGGGCCTCTTCACCGCCTTCCGGAACCTGCCCAAGCACTCTGGTGAGCACAGCCAGCCCGCTGGCGCGGTCATCAACGCCAGCTCGCTGCTGCCCTTCAACAAGGCGTTCTACAAGTACGCCGGCTCGCTCACCACGCCCCCCTGCACCGAGGGGCTCCAGTGGTACGTGATGAAGAACCCCATTGAGATGTCGGACTCGCAGATTGCGTCGTTCCAGCGTCTGCCCTACCTCAACCCGAACAACCGTCCGCTGCAGCCGCTGAACGGCCGCGTCGTCACCACGCGCCACGGCTACTGAGGTCTCGGCGGACGCGCTCCGCGTGTCCCCGTTCCGGTGACTCCAGGGGGAGCGCACGGCGAGCCCCCTGGCTCGCGTGACGCGGAGGCACACCACATCCGCGCACGCGGCCCGGCAGGCCGGACCCCTCCGGCCTGTGGGCAGTCCCTTCCCTACTCCCGCCCGGGAGGAGCGCCGCGGCGGCGCGGGACTTGCCACGCTCCAGGCCCACGAGCCCGGCCACGTCGCTCCGCCGCATCGTGTCCGGGACAGCGGGGGGAGGCTCCGGCCGCGCGCCGTTCTCCAGGACGCCATGCGACGGGAAGTCCACCGTCGGTTCATGGAACAGCCAGTCCGGCGGCGCGAACTGGATGATGTCGTTGGCCGGCTGCGTGAAGAGCAGCAAGGTATTCAGACTGCGGATGGTGCTGCTGATTTCACGAATCTGGTCCACCGGCAGGTGGACGCCGGCCTTGAACAGGGCTTCGTTCGTGAAGAAGCCGAAGTCGTCATACATGTCGATGGACACCAGCCCCTTGGCCGCCAGCTCCTCCCAGATGGCCGAGCCCGGGATGGTGTTGTACCACTGCAGGTAGACGCGGACGTTGTATTTGACGAGCAGCTTCGAGGCGAACTCGATGGTCTTCAGGCAGTCCTCGCGCGTCTCGAAGGGGAAGCCGATGACGAACGAGAAGACGCACTTGTGGGAGAGCCCCACCGCCTGAAGCATGGCCGCGGCGCGCTCGAGCACCTTCGTGGTGCAGCCCTTGGCAATCTTCTTCAGGCCCTCGTCATAGCCACACTCGGCGCCGATGAGCATGTGGTTGGTGATGGGCGCCAGGGCCTCGCAGACCTCGCCGCGAATCACATCCGTGGCGCGGGCATCCAGCGTGGCCTGGATTTTCATGCCACGGCGCTGCACCTCGCGGGTGACGTCGGCGACCCGCTGGATGTCCAGCGTGTACAAATCGTCGATGATGCTGAAGACCTTGTAGCGCGTGCGCTTGAGGTAGGGCTGGAGCCGCTCCAACCGGTCCACGAAGTTGCTCGCGGACACGCCGCGCCAGCTCCCCAGGAACCTGGTGGAGCAGAAGGTGCACTTGAACTTGCAGCCCCGGGCGGACTCGATGGAGAGCGACTCGTAGACGCCAGACGGGAGCAAATCGTAGGCCGGGTCCGGCAGGCTCTCCACGGCGTCCACCGAGGCCAGGCCGCTGTTGGGCTGGAGCCGTATCTTGTCGCCATCCCGCCAGCCGAGCCCGGGGACGGACGCGAAGTCGCGCCCGCCGGACAACTCCTCCACGAGCCGCACGAGCGGAATCTCCCCCTCCCCCGCGACGATGAAGTCCGCCCGGCACCTGGAGAAGACATGCTCCGGGTAGCCGCCCGGGTGGATGCCGCCGAGGACGATGGGCAGGTCCGGGTACACGGCCTTGATGTGCTCCACCACCACGCGCGCCGTCGGCCAGTTCAGGGTGTTGCAGGAGATGCCGACGAGCTCCGCGCGCCCGGCGTGGCGCTGAATCTTCCGGACGTCGATACGGCTGGCGGCAATCAGGTCCAGGACGTCGACCGCGTGCCCCGCCTGGCGGAGGACCGCCGCGAGCCAGTACACCCCCAGCGGGGGACTGCTCCGGATCCGGTCCATGCCCAGGGGGATGAACTCCGTGTCCACGCGCTCCATCAACGGCACGGCAATCAGCAAGACTCGCATGAGAGGCTCCGCTCACGGCATGGCTGTACCCGCGGGGAGGCACGGCACGGCCCCCGTCGCGACGTTGGTGGCGGCGGCGCTACTTCGCCCGGTCCTTGCGCTTCTTCCGCTGCGCGGCCTGACGCGAGCTGAGCCCCTTTTCGGGCGTCTTCTTCCCGCCGCGGCTCTTGGGCCGGGGCTCCGCGAAGGTGGAGGTGCCCGTGCCCACCTGCACGCCCACGCGGACGCCAGGACTGGTACCGGGCCGGGTGCCCACGCGCACGGCCGGAGCCACGCCGGGCGCGACGATGAGCGCGGCCATGCGCGGGTCCGCCTCCGAGCCCTCGATGAGCTCGGACAGCGTCGTGTCGATGCTCTCAGGTGAAATCCTGTCTCGCAGACTCTCCGGCGCCTGAATGCCCACTTTGTTGAGCATCCCGATGGGGTCCGCTTCGAACTTCTTGCGAACCTGGGGCCGGTTGATCAATTCCAGCATCAGCTTGCCGACCTTCTCAGGGTCTGCATCGACGCGGATTTCACCTGCCTGAAGAACAACACGCGGCTTCTCTCTGGCCATGCGGCACCCCCGGAAATCGCATCTCAAGAGATGTCATTACCCAACAGCCGGCTCAAGACACGCAGGCCCCGCCGTCGCACACATGACAGACTCACCTCCCCCGAGTCGCCATTGCGGCGAGACAAGGACACGGCTCCGCCATGGAGGAAAAACCAGACACCGCGAAGGGGACAGCGGCCCTGCCATCCGGTGTCCCGGCCTGGGTGGCGACGCTCCTTCTGGGTGCGGGGTTGCCGGTCGCGCTGGTGCTGGCGGGCGGCGCCTCCTGGCGGGCGGCGGGGTTTGGCGCCCTGGCGTGGGCCCTGGTCTTCGCGCTGAAGCTGCCGGTGTCCGGAGAGCTGTCCGTGCGGCTCGACACGCGGAGCCCGGCCCTCAAGGCAACGAGCCAAGGGCTGGCGTCGGCGGCGTGTGAGCTGGGCATGGCGGCGCTGTTGTTCCGGTATGCGGATGTTTCATCCCGCGCCGACTTGATTGTCTACGCCGCCGCCGCGGGATGTATCGAATGCCTGGTCCTGGGGCTGAGCGCGCTCCAGTCTCCGAATCCCACGGGCCCCGTCGTGGAGCAGTGGGCGGAGGGGGCGCGGAAGTCGCGCTGGATACAGAACGCCCTGCTGGTGGAGCGGGTCATCGCGGTGGCCGGGCACCTGGGCTCGCGCGGGCTCGTGGGCATCACCCTGCTGACCGGCGCCCCGTGGCCCGCGCTGTTCGCGGTGGCTTCGTTCTCCACGACGGATGGCTGGGCGAACCTGGGCCATGAGCGCCACTGGAACTGGTACGCGCCCCGGACCTTCTGGCGGTTCCACGGCGGATGCGCGGCCATCGCGGCGGCGGAGCTGACGCTCTTCTTCGCGCTTCTCAGTGGACTGCCCGCGTCAATTCTCGCGCCATGAGACTCGACGGCGGACGGCCCTGGCATTCTGCAACGCCGTGTTCCTGAAGGCTGAGAACCTCCTGAGACACTGGCGCGAATTTGAGAAACACGATGCATGCGAACGCACGATGCCGCATTGCCCGGTCGGCAATGACAGAGCCGTGAGTTAGGGTCTCTCCTCGCTGGGGGATTGTTCCCGGCATTCCACTTCTCAGAGGATGACTGATGCATTTTCCTGTTTGGGTGCGCGCGTTGCGCACGACTTCTCTTTGCCTCGTGGGCGCCTGCTCGCTGCTGACGGCTTGTGATTCCAGCGAAGAGCCCGGGCCCGGCAACGAGCCGCCGCGCGACACGACCCCACGCACGCTGACGCTGCTGCAGACGAGCGACCTGCACACGAACATCTTCCCGTGGGACTACTTCTCCGGGAAGCCCGACGCGAGGCGCGGCGTCGCCAAGGTGGCCACGCTCGTCAAGCAGGAGCGGGTGAAGAACCCGGACTGCACGCTGCTCGTCGACACCGGCGACACCATCCAGGGCTCGCCGCTGGGCACCTACTACGCCCTGGTGGACAACGCGCCCCAGCATCCCATGGCCGCCGCCATGAACGAGATGGGCTATGCCGCCATGGCCCTGGGCAACCACGAGTTCAACTTCGGCCTGGACGTCCTCAACAAGTTCAAGAGCGAGGTCAACTTCCCCCTGCTCGGCGCCAACGTGCGCAACAGCGCGGACGGCTCCGAGGCCTTCACGCCCTACATCATCAAGACGGTGTGCGACGTGAAGGTCGGCATCCTCGGCCTGGTGACGCCCGGCGTGACGACGTGGGAGCGCCCGGAGAACATCGTCGGCCTGCGCTTCGATGACCCGCTTCAGACGGCGAAGGACTACGTGCCGCGGATGAAGGAAGCCGGCGCGGACGTCATCGTGGTGGCCATCCACAGCGGTCCCGACAAGCAGCCGACGGGCAGCGCGAGCAACCCCGAGTCGTGGCTGGCCGACTACGCGGATGACACGAAGTGGGCGGACCGGGGCAACCTCCCCGGGGAGAACCAGGCCGTCCAGATTGCCCAGCAGGTCCCCGGCGTGGACGTGCTCCTCACCGGCCACACGCACCAGCCCATTCCGAAGATGCTGCTGCGCAACGTGGACGGCGGCGAGGTCCTCCTCACGCAGCCCAACCGCTGGGGCAGCCACCTGGCCGACGTCCAGCTCCAGGTCACCTGGGATGGCGCGCGCTGGGGTGTGAATACCCATGACGCCCAACTCCACGTCGTGGACGACACGGTGGAGCAGGATGCCGCCGTCACCCAGAGCACCCAGGTCCACCACGACACGACGGTTGCCTATGTGAACCAGAAGATTGGCACCACCACCGGCGTGTTCCCGGGCGGCTTCGCCGGGCGCTACGTGGACGGCCCGCTGGGGGACCTCATCAACATCGTGCAGGAGCAGGCCGCGCTCGAAGCCGGGTTCGAGGTGGACCTGTCCCTGGGCGCCATCTTCACCAACGACGTGTCGCTGCCCGAGGGGGACATCACCCTGCGCGACGCGTACAGCGTCTACATCTACGACAACACGCTGTACGTGATGGAAATCAACGGCTCCATCCTCCGCCGCGCGGTGGAGATGAACGCCAACTACTTCGCCACGATTGACCCCGACAACCTGCCCGCGACGCCCGCGGAGGCGAAGGCCACCGCGCCCACCATCGCGGACTACAACTGGGACCTCTACTCGCAAATCGACTACGGCTACGACCTCACCAAGCCCGCGGGCTCGCGGACCACGCACCTGCGCTTCAAGGGCAATGAAGTCACCGACGACCAGGTCTTCATCGTCGCCATCAACAACTACCGCGCGGGCGGCGGTGGTGGGTACAGCATGTTCAAGGAAGGCCGCGTGCTGTGGACCTCCGCTGACGGCGTGCGTGACTACATGGCGCGCTACATCCAGGCGCACCAGGGCCTGTCGCCGGATGAGGTGAACACCTGCAACTTCACGCTCGGGCCCGACCTCTACACGCCGTACTACGCGGCCACGTTCGGCCCGGCGAAGTGCTTGAGCGTGGAGTAGTCACGCGCTGAACCCACGCGGGGCCGGGTGCACGCCGTTCAGGTGCGCCCGGCCTCCCCTCAGGCGCTCACTCTGGCTGGGACAGCGCCGGTGGCGGCGTGCCTGTGGGGCCTGAGACGTCTTGCGCGGTGGCGAGCCGCATGTCCCCATCGGCCGTGACGACCACGTCCGCCCCCACGCAGGAGACGAGGAGGCGCCCGTCCGGCAGCAGCCCCGAGCGTCGCGGCGCCCCTGGGAGCGCGCGCCACGGCTCCGCCACGAAGGTGCCGTCACGGGGCACAAGCCGGTACAACATCCCGCCGTTGGAGACGATGTGGGCCAGCCCCGTCACCGCGACGAGGTGCTCGCCCACCTTGTGGAGGCCGGTGGCATTGGCGTCGAGAATCTTCTTCGCGGCGCCGTCAGCCGGAAGGTGCATGAGCTCGCCACCCCACTCTCCCCGGCTCGCGCCCACCAGATGGCCATTCGCGATGCTCAGTCCGAATTGCGGTGTCTGTTTGATGGGGGTGCTGCGCTCTCCAGCCGCTCCCACCGAGAGAATCGCGGTGTCGTAGGTCAACGGCTCGAATGAACCTTTCTGGAGTTCCTCCGGTGCCTCGGCGAGTGCCGGTTCGGGGAGCGCTGGCTGGTCGAAGCGCATGCGGTCATACGCGAAGAACTCAATCGCGAAGTTCGGGCTCCCCGGCGCGTACGTCTCCTTGCCCCCAATGACCTTCATGGCCTTGCGAGCGGCCTCGCGGACAGGCGGCGCCCAATGCTTCGTCGCGACGGCCTTGAGCGGCGCCAGGGCCCGCGTGGCGCGAAGCCTTCCGAGCGCTTCGGCCGCGGAGAAGGCCATCCTCCAGTCCCGGACATCGCCCAGCAGCGTGATGAGCGCGTCGGTCGCGGCGGTGGACTGGATGTAGCCGAGCGTTCGCGCCGCGGCGAAGCGCAGCCTGGGGTCCTCGTTCGACAGCAGCGCGAGGACCGCGCTGCCCGCCCCCTTCGCGCGGAGCTCCGACAGGTCGCGGAGCAGGATGACCGTGGGCTTCGTGCGCAGATGCTCGACGATGACGGGAATGGCTGCGGCGGGCCCCATGCGCATCAGCGCGTCCTCGGCGGCCTCGCGCAAGGAGGGGTTCTTCCGCAACGCCTGAAGCGTGGGCACCGCCGACGCCGCGACGGGACCGATGCAGCCCAGCACCAGGACGGCATGCTCCCGGTTCTCCGGGTGGGACGTCTCCACGGTGAGCGCACGCATCAGGGGCGCGACCGCGGGCCGCGCGTTGGCCCCCATCTCGTTGAGCACCTCGCACACCGCGCTGACATAAGCCACGTCCATGGGCTCGGACGCGCCAAAGGGCTCGGCGAGCGGGGCCGCGGCCTTGCGTCCCACCAGCGTCAGGGCATAGGTCAGTTGCGACTGGGACTCGCGCGTGTCCTTGAGGTCCTCGACGAGGAATGCAACGGCGCGTGGCGTACCCACACGCGCGATGGCGGGAGGAATCCATCCGTCCCCATGAAGCCGGGCCTCGATGAGCGCATCCAGGTGCGCCTCGGTGAGGCCGTCGAGGTCGCGCAGGACATAGCCCGCGAAGCCGCGAATGGGCTCCGATTCGCTCCTGAGCAGCGGAAGGAGGTGCGGAATCGCCGCCGCGCCGTGGGCCAGGATGCCAGTCGCGAGTTCCTGCTCGGCCTCGCCAACGCCCTCGTTGACGTCGGCGACATGCGGGATGCGCTCAACGAGGTGCTGGAGCGAAGTGCTTCCACCCGGCCCGGGTGCACTGGCCAGCGCGAGCGCGGCGATGAGCGCGGTGTTCATTCACGGAACCTCGGCCACTCCACGGTGAGCGTCAGGGCGCATCGGGCGGCAGGGGGTTGTACTGCCACGCCCAGGGCATGTCGGTCAGGCGCAGGGCGTCGCGCACGTGGCGCATGTAGACCGCCTGCGCCCGGTTGGTGTTGCCCAGCCCCAGGAAGCAGCGTCTGGCGGCCTCGTCGCAGACCAGCAGGTTGTCCGTGCCATCATCGTGGCCCCCCTTGAAGAACACGCGCCCATGGGGGCCGTCATAGACGATGACGCCCAGCCCGCTGGCCAGCTTGAGGCGGACCAGCTCGGGCGGCGCGGGCTCGTCGCCGAGCGTCGGGAAGTGGGTGCGGGAGGTGATGGGAATCTGGGGCTTCAGAATCTCCGCCCGGGCCTCGGGCGACAGGCCCTCGCCGCGCATGAAGGCGGCCACGAAGCGCCCGTAATCCTCAACCGTGGTGTCCATGGAGCCGGCCGCGCGGACCGAGCCGCGCTTGTGGTGGGGCACCAGCGTTCCGTCGCGCGTGTAGCCCTGGGCCAGGTTGTCCGCGAAGTCGTCCCGCCACGTCATGCTCGTCCGCGTCATGCCGAACCGGTCGAAGATGCGGCGTTGCATCTCGACGCCAACGTCCAGCCCCAGCCCCTCCTCCAGCACGAACTGGGCGAGGTTGATGCCCTCACCGGAGTAGCCATAGCGGCTCCCTGGCTCCCAGTGGAAGCGCAGCTTCTCGTCCGGCTCCAGGAACCGGAAGTTGGCGAAGCCGGTGGTGTGGCTCAGCAGGATGCGGAAGGTCAGCTTGCGCCACCGCTCATCCCCCGCCAGCTCGGCGTACTTCTTGAATTCGGGAAGGGGCTTCTTCAAATAGCGGTCGATGGGCGTGTCCAGGTCGACCACGCCCTCGTCGACCAGTTGCATGACCAGATAGGCGAAGGTGAACTTGGTCAGCGATGCGGCATACATCACCGTGTCGGGACGCAGGGGCAGCCCCTGCTCCTCGTCACGGTTGCCGTGGATTTGAGGCGCCGACGGCCCCTCTCCAATCATCACCACCGCGTAACCACCTCGCATCGGCGCGGGCTCGGGGCGCACCGTCGCGCAGGAGGTCACGCACAGGCCAAGGACGAGAAGAAAGAGGCGCATGGCCCGAGTATGCGGGGGCCCTGGTGCGGCGGCAACGTTGCGTTGGCACCTGCACGGCTGGATGTAACGCGGAGGGCGCCAGGGATAGACTGGCATCATGGAGACACCGTCGACTGCCATCTTCTCGGTCCGCAAGCGCCCGGGCATGTACTGCGGCGACATGGGCGTGAACGGGCTTCATCAACTCGTCCAATTCTTCATCGACGCGGTCTACGAGGAAGCGCGTCGCGGGGAACGTGGAGACCTGGTGTTGGAGGCAGGGGAAGACGGCTCCGTCACGCTCTTCTCCACCAGCAGCATCGGCCCGGCCACTCAGCTGGCCCGTATGGCGACACAGGGATTCTCACATCTCGAGGTGACGTTCGACAACCTCCACATGTGGCGCGTCACCCTCCCCATCATCCTGGCATTGTCCTCGCGCTACCAACTGGACCAGTGGGCGGACGGCCAGCAGTGGCGCCTGCTGGGAGAACAAGGCCAGCCCCTGGGCGCGCCGTTGGAGGTGACGCCACGGGAGCCCATGCCCGTCCCCGCCGAGCGCGGGCTGCGCATCCACCTCATTCCAGACCCCACCCTCTTCGAGGCCCGAGCGTTTGACCTGGCGCGGCTCGCCTCCAGTTGCAACGCCCTGGCGGCGCTCGTACCAGGGCTTCGCGTCTGCTTCGCCGACCTTCGAAGCGGGGAACGCACGCGGTGGCACCTGCCGGGAGGCCTGGCGCAGTGGGCAGACCACCTCACGGAGGGGCGAAGCCGCCTGCATGCCAAGCCCCTGTTCTTCGAGACGGAATGCCGCGACTTTCGAATCCAGGGCGCCTTGCAGTGGTGCGACGAGGAAGCGGGAGAGCTGCTCTCGTTCGCCAATGCCGAGCGGCTGCCCATGGAGACCTTCTTCATGCGGGGAGTTGCTCGTGCGCTCCGAGGGGCGATGGCGGAGCTCGCCGGTGCATCATCCACGAAGCCGTTCCCCTGGGAGCGGGTGGCACGAGAACTGACGGGCCTCATCTCCATGAACGGCGACAACGACCGGATGCGCTTCAGTTCGCCGGCGCACCACTACTTGAACGACCCCGTGCTGGCGCAAGACATCCACAAGGAACTTCAGACCGCCCTGGTGAAAACACTGCGTGAACATCAGCTGACGCCCGGGCGACTGAAATTGCGCCCGGTCCGCCCGCGGTAACGCCCAGCGTGTGTTCCTCACGCGCCGCGTGACGCGCTCCGTGGAGGGTGCTCGCCGCGCCGTGCAGAGGAGTCACGGAAGCATTGGACTCTCAGAATTCCTCAACGCAGGAGCCTTGCATAATGCCACGCATGGGGGCGGCTCGGTCCTGCCCGAGGGAAGTGTGGTACGAGAAGCCCGTTCCCGCGAACCGGAGGATCGCTTTGACGTTGTTTCGAGTGTGTCTGACTTCGCTGCTGGTCTTCATGGCCGCCTGCGGGGGGGATCCGGATCCCGTAGTGACTCCTGATGCCGGCCAGACGCGGCCGGACGCCGGCGGCACGCCGGACGCGGGGGAAGAGACGCCGGACGGTGGCGACGAGACGCCGGACGCGGGTGAGGAAATCCCGGACGCAGGCGAGGAGGCTCCCGACGCGGGCGAGGAGATTCCCGACGCCGGCAGCGAGACGCCCGACGCTGGCGAGGAAATCCCGGACGCCGGCAGCGAGACGCCCGACTCGGGCAGTGAGACGCCAGACGCGGGTGTCGAGCCCGACGCGGGTGTTGAGCCCGAGGCGAGCGTCATCGACAACTGGGGCTTCGAGGAGTGGCCGGGCGCGCTTCCGGAGATGTGGCTTGGCAGCAAGTCGAACATCACGTCGGACAGCGTGCAGAAGGTGGCCACGAACGCCTTCGAGGGCGTGAACGCGGTCCGCCTGACGAACACGTCGGGCACGCACCGGCGCTTCACCTCCGGGGCGAAGTCGATGCCCGCGGGTCGCTACTCCTGCACCTTCCAGGCGCGGGGCACGGGTGACGTCCGGAACGCCTTCTTCGACGACGAATACTCCAGCTACTCGTCCTACACCGCCATCGACTCCGCGACGTGGACGCAGGTGGCGTACAGCTTCAACCTCGCCAACGACGTCTTCGACACCTTCGAGCTCATCTTCAGCATCCGCAACACCAGCGGCCAGCACCTGACGATTGATGACGTGCACTGCACGCGGGCCCCCCAGCCGTGTGACGTGGTGAGCTGCGAGTCGTGGGAGCGCTGCGTGAATGACACCGCGACCTGCGGGCCGCTCACCGGCCGCTGCAACGACGCCGCGGACTGCAGCGAGTGGCAGGCCTGCGACGAGACGAACACCTGTGTCGTGGCGGACGGCCGCTGCACCCGCCACGCGGAGTGCGCGGGGACGCCGGAGACGCCGGTCTGCGATACGGCCAGCCACCTCTGCGTCGAGGGCGACCCGTGCGCCGGCGTCGTGTGCAGCCACCCGGCGACGAGCTGCAACCCCACGAGCGGCGTGTGCGAGCTGTCTCCCGGCGCCTGCTTCACCACCTATGACTGCGTCGGCGCGCTGCCGGCCTGCGACACGGCGACCGGCCGCTGCGTCTCCGCGGACCACCCCGCGAACATCATCCGCAACGGTGGCTTCGAGAGCTGGAACACCTACAACATCCCCTACCACGGCAACCATCTCATCCCGGACTCCTGGTACGGGCTCGACAACGGCGTCGCCGACCCGGGCACGGAAATCAGGCCCACCCGCCTCGCGCGCTACACCACCGCGGTGCACGGAGGCTCGTCGGCGCTGCAGTTCGTGGTCCCCATCCAGGTCGCCGAGCGCTTCACGACCGAGAAGTTCAACGTCCCGAGCGGCAACTACTCCTGCTCGTACCGGGTGCGGGGACACGGCACCCTCCGGCACCGCAGCTACTCGAGCGGAGGCTGGAGCCCGGCCACCGACTTCCTCACCGTCGACAGCGACGAGTGGCAGCCGGTGTTCTTCCGCTTCACGGGCAACGTGCGTGACTGGCGCCTGTTCTTCTATCCGAGCCGCAGCGAGGCCGACCGCGACCACCTCCAGGTCGACGACGTCGTCTGCACGAAGGACTAGCAAAGCCGGTTGCCGACGTCACCAAGGACCGCGGGCCAGGAAGCCCGCGGTCCTTTTTGTTACCCGGGGGGCCGGGCTTCAGGGCAGCGGCACCGGGATGGGCGAGGAGTAGGACCACCGGTCGATGACAGCGTCAGGGCCGAGCGAGCCGTTGATGTTCCAGCCCCAGGCGAAGACGGAGCCATCCCCGCGCACGGCGATGACATGCGTGGCGCCCATGCCCATGGAGGACAGCGGGGAGACGTCCGCCGAGGACGCAGTGGGCTCCGGATGCGACTGCACGGTGAAGCCCAGGGCGAGCTGGCCGTTGAAGTTCTGCCCCCACGCCATCAGCGAGCCATCCGCGAGCCGCGCGAAGCTGTAGTTGCCGTTGGCGAACACGGCGCGCGCCTGGGTGACGTTCTTCACCTTCACCGGCGTGGGGCTCTCGCCGCCCGGGGTGAGGGCCCCCGTCCCGAGCTGACCGCTGGCGTCCAGGCCCCACGCGGACACCGAGCCATCCGCGTGCACCGCGAGGATGTGGTCCCGGCCGTTGGCGATGTCGACCACGTCCGTCACCCCTGGCACCGGGTTGGGGAGCGGGTGGCTGTCACCGTCCACCACGCCCGTGCCCAGGTTGCCGTAGTCGTTGCGTCCCCACACCCAGACGGTGCCATCGCGCTTGAGCGCCGCCGAGTGCATGGAGCCGCCAATCACCTTCACGATGTCCGTCAGGCCCGAAACCGCCACCGGGTAGTCCCGCGACTCCGTGGTGCCGTCACCGAGCTGGCCATTCTGGTTGTTGCCGAAGGCGCGCACCGTGCCGTCCGCCATCAGCACCAACGTGTGGCGGAAGCCCGGGCCCACCGCGACCGCGCCCGTGAGGCCCGGCACGCGCGTGGCGGAGGAGCGCGGCGTGACGTCCGGCGTCCGCGTCTCCCCTTCCACCGGCGGCGTCCCCAGGCCGAGCTGGCTGTCCGAGTTCTCGCCCCACGTCCACACCTCGCCGTTGGCGGTGAGCGCCGTGGCGAAGTTCTGGTTGAAGGCAATGGAGGTCACCGACTCCAGACCTGGAACGGCCTGGGGGTCCTTCTGATCCGCCGTCACGTCCGGGCCCAGGCCCAACTGGCCGCGGTTGTTACGGCCCCACGTGTAGACACGGCCACCGCGCACGGTGCCGCTGTGCAGGCCGCCCGCGGAGGCCAGGCCGCCAAAGTGGAAGGACACCGTGGACTCGCCCGTGTTGCCCCGCGCGTCCTGCGCCTTCAGCGTGACGACGTTGGCGCCCGGCCGAGGCGTCACCTCGAAGGCGAGCGCGCCGTCGGGGTTCGCCGGCGCCTCCAGGGTCTGCTCCTCGCCGCCATTGAGCGAGTAGCGCACGCCCATGACGCCCTTGTTGTCCGTGGCCACGGCCTCCACGCGCACGCGGCGCACGGAGATGGCGAGTCCTTCGTCCGGAGACACCACCTGCACCTGGGGCGCCTCGGTGTCCGGGACGTAGCGCACCGTCGTCACCTGGGAGGCCGTGCCCCCGGCCTGGTCCACCGCCTCCAGGCGCACCGTGTTGTCACCCTCGCGCAGGGTGAGGTCCACGGAGAACGTCCAGGCGGCGCCAACCGCCGTGGTCTCCACGGGAACGGCCTCGCCCTCATTCAACCGCGCCGTCAGCCCGGCCAGCGTCCCTGGCGCGTCCACCCGGCCGGTCAGCCGGACCACGGCGTCATCCGATTCGAAGCCGGACACCGGCGTGGTGACACTCACACGAGGGGGGGCGGGAACGCCGGGCGTGAACTCCACGTCCGACCCGCAGGCGGAAAGGCACAGGGCCACAAGCGCCAGGGCGCATGCACGGAACTTCATGGGACTCCTTGGGGGGCAAATTGATTTTGACTTGCAGAATCAGATTTACCCCCACCTCTTACCCTCCGTGACACACGGGGTGCAAGAGAAGGATGTCGCGACCTGGCACTTCACTTCACGCAAGCGCGGCTGGCGCCGCGGCGAACGGCGCTTCTCAGGTGGGCGCCCAGCCCAGCAGGGCTGTCCCTGAAACAAGGCCTCTCATGTTTCAGCCCGAACGAGGACTGAAACAGAGCCAGACGCACTGTCTCAATAACTGCCACGAGCCTCGAAGCAGCCCGGGCCTCACTTCCATACGGTCGGCGGCGGTCCTTCGTCTGGATTCTTCATCTTCACGATGCAGAAGCGATGGCCCGTGGGCGCCTCCATGACCCACCAGCGCTTCACCCAGCCAATGCGCTTCGCGCCCAGGGACTCCAGCCGAGCGGCCTCCGCATCCTGGTCATCCGCCTCGATGTCCAGATGGACGCGGGAGGGATGTGTCACCTTCTGTACCGCCACCTGCAGGGCCTCTCTCGGACTCGACAGTCCCACGTAGGTGACGCCGCCCTCGGTCTCCCGCTCGCCCACCGTCAACCCCAGGGCCTGGCTCCAGAAGGTCGCCGAGGCATCGGCGTCTCCTGTTTCACAATCAATGATGAAGCCAGCAAGTCGACTGCGGTGCGGCATGGCGGCCTCCTCGTGCGAACGCCTCCGGAATCTGGCAACGCCCCGCCCGGGAGGCTACCCGCCGCATCCGCTCCACGCCCCGTGGAGCCCCGCGCGATTAGAAGCAACTGCTGTTGCAGTACGGCGCGCCGTTGCGCTGCGTGCAGCACCGGTCCGACGAGGACTCACAGGCCCCATTGATGCAGGGCGAACGACACAGCCCCTCCTCCGAGTTGGGGAAGTAGGCACAGACGGTGTCCCCCGGGCATGCGCCCGTGCCCGACTCGCAGGCCAGCCCCTGTCGCTCGCTCCCCAGCACCTCGTCGGGGCCGACCTTGTCGCTACCGCACGCGGTGAGCCCCAACACGCACAGACTCGTGACAGCCAACAATCGCCACATGTGAACCTCCAGACGTTCGGGTGAAGACTTCGGAATCCAACGAAAGACAGGGCGGGAACCCTGTTGAAGCGCCTGTTCGGACGCCCTCAGTACGCGACGATGGTGCCCGGCGTGGTGCTGGTGAAGAAGTCCGGGAACATGACCTCGAAGTGATTGCCGCTGCCCGTCTCCCCGGAGATGCCGCCCGACTTCGTCCCGGAGCCCGTCAGCGTCGTGCCATCCACGCCGATGGTCAGGGACGTCAGGCTCAAGGGGTTGTACGCCAACATCTGGGAACGCCGCACCACGGTCATGAACTCCGGGTCCGCATGAAGGAAGCCCAACGTGGAGTAGGGGCCGCCAGCGGAGCTGGGCTTCACGGTGTAGCCCACGGCCACGCCCAACTCATTCGCCGTCAGGGCATGGGTGGGAAGGGTAAAGCCGGCGGAGAACGCGAGCTGAAGGCTGGCGGCAGGCCACGCGCAGGACTCGGACGCGAGGCGGTGAAGGGAGAGGTCGCGGATGGGCGGCATCGTGCCTGGCCGGACCTCCGCGGTCAGCGTGAAGGTGCACCCTCGGGACACGGCCGAGGTCAACGCCGATTCCTGGCTGCCCGAGACGTCCTCGGTACCGATGGAGGGCACCTCGCCACCGCAGGCGGTCAGGACCAACATCGCACAAAGACAGACAGAACGACTGAGAAGCTCCATGACGTGGTGACTCCCCTGCCTGCGGATATTGCAACACAGTAGCAGCCCTGAAAATCATTACATCGCGACTTCCACGTACGTGAGGCGGCCGACGGGTGGGCGGGGCACGAGGCGAACTGGGACCATCGTGACCGCCAAGGTGACTCGACGCAGTCGGCCAAGCCGCCGTGTTGCCGTTGCAGTGCCGCTACCCGGGCAGCGACTTGGCGCTGGGGCGCCCCCTTTGGCGTAAACGCCAACCCACCATGCCGCATGCATTACGATGCGGCGGGCTGTTCCTCTTGCCGGATGACATCACCGCCCCTCTTCATGACGCCCCTCCTGGCGATATTGCACATCCTGGGCTGCGTGCTCCTCGCGGCCGTCTTCTTCGCGCCCGATGGCGTTCCCACGCTCGTTCACTTGCTCAAGGGCATCCTGCGGGAGTACAGCCTGGTGATGCTGCTTCCGGCGCTCCTCACGGCGCTGGTGGCCGCCTGGTGCGCGCACGTGGACGCATGGCGGTGGCTGCGCTGGGGGACAGCGACCTCCGCGTTGCTCATCAGCATCCTCGCGGTGTGGCCCGCTGGCTCCGCGTGGCGGATGGCCAGGGCGGCCGGGATTCCGCTCGACCTCCGTGAGTATTTCCGCCCCTTGGTCGGAGCCCGCCCCCTTCCGAGCGAGACGGTCCGATTCGCCGGGGTCGAGGGTCGCGACCTTCACGCCGACGTCTTCCTTCCCCAGACCTCCGCATCCAGACCTCGCCCCGCCGTGCTCTACTTTCACGGAGGTGGCTGGCGCGGCGGAGAGCGTGGCTATGCCCGCGCCTGGGCCGACTTCCTCACGGCCCGGGGCTATGCGCTCATCTCGTTCGACTACCGGCTCTTCCCTCCCGCCACCGGACTGAAGGCCCCGGGGGACGTCAAGTGTGGCATCCGCTGGGTCAGGGACCACGCGGCCGCCTACGGCATCGACCCGGACCGGCTGGTCCTGTTCGGAGAGTCCGCGGGCGGGCACCTCGCGGCCCTGGCGGGGTACAGCGAAGGAGATTCACGTCTTCCCTCCACCTGCGGCTCCGGGGACACGTCGGTGGCGGCCATCATCAGCTTCTACGCGCCCGGGGACCTGGTGGCCTACGCCGCGCGCGCCCCTGCTCCGCTCGAGGGCTTCACGGGTGCGCCGCTGGAAGGCCACCGTGCGCTGTACGAGCTGCTCTCGCCCATCCACCACGTGGGGCCACTCACCCCTCCCACGCTCCTGCTCCATGGCGGGGCCGACAGCGTCGTGCCGCTCGACGCCTCGCAAGCGCTGGCCGCTCGACTCGCCCAGGCGGGCGTTCCTCACGCCCTCTTCACGCTGCCGTACGCGGAGCACGGCTTCGACATCTGGGATGGCGGCTTCGGCCGCCAGCTCGCCCGGGCGCTGGTGGGGCGGTTCCTCCAGCAGCACGCACCCGTCGATTGATGGATGAATGAAATCCCCGCGCCCCCGTCATGAAGTTCACAGAGCGAGCGGGCGGCAAGCACAGCCCCTCCCCATCAAACTTCAAACGAGGAGAAGTCCCATGCTGGCGTTTCGGAGCAGCTCCGAGGGTGGTCGTGCGCGTGAGAACCGGTCGTCCGTGAAGGCCAAGGGGTGGGCGGCGCTCGCGCTGCTGCTCCTGCCCCTGACGGCGTCGGCCGGCCCGGGGCCGAACTACCGCTGGGACGAGTCGCGCAACCGCCCCGGGCCCAACCGCTGCCAGACGAGCGCGCAGTGCGATGGCGCACGCACCTGCAGCCCCGCGGGCTGGTGCCAGGGCGAGGCGCGCCCCACCCCGCCGCCGCCTCCCCCGCGCCCGAACCACCACAACGGAGGGGACTGGCGTCCTGGCCGGGGAGACCCGCGCCCTCAGCGCAGCACCTTCATCCGCAGCCGGCTGGATGGGCTCGTGATTGACATCGCCGGTGCCAACCGCGCGCCTGGTGCGGGGCTCGTCGCCTTCCGGGCCAAGTCCAACCGCGAGGGCAATGAGAACCAGAAGTGGGAGCTGGTGCCCACGCGGGGCGGCTACTACATCCGCAGCAAGCTCAACGGGCTCGTGCTCGACGTGGAGGGCGCCAACACGGCCCCGGGGACCGCCGTCGTCACCTGGGAGGCCCACGGCCAGCCCAACCAGCTCTGGCAGCTCGTGCCCGGCCGGGTCCGCGGCACCTACTACATCCAGAGCCAGCTCAACGGCTTCGTGCTGGACATCGAGGGCGCCAGGACGGACGGAAGCGGGCGGCTCATCCTCTTCCCCATGAAGCGCGACGGGACGGCGAAGAACCAGCTCTGGCAGTTGGACATCTGAGCTCAACCCACACGAGAGAAGCCCAGCCAGTGCGCGGAATCACCGGCTGGGCGTGCCTTCATGGTGGCCTGCCCTCGCGCCCTGGCATCAGCCGGCGCGGGTCCCCGTGACGAGATGAACGCAGGCGTCCAGCCGGACCACGCCATCGCGTTCATGCTGGGCGAAGCGGTCGGTCAGGGAGCGATGAGCGGCCTTGCGCCCAGCCTCATCCGTCTCAGCGAGCCGCTCCCCGACCGAGAAGGCCGAGAGCGCGAAGGACGCAGCCTCGGAGGCCGCGAGCCCACCACCCACCGGGAGGCTTCCGCGCCATTCACGCGCCTCCACACCGGCGAAGCCCGCATGCTCGAGCAGCGGCAGCAGCATGTCGACCTGGGCGTAGCGGAACGGACCCGGGGCGTCCGAAGCGGCCGCCGGCACGTCGACGACATCGACGACCGCGTCCCGTACGGTCGACGTCCAGGGGTTGTCGGCAGGACGGCTCCAGACCGCGAACACGAAGCGGCCACCCGGCGCGAGCCAACGGGCCAGGTTGCGGAAGGCGGCGGGCGGGTCTTCGAAGAACATCACGCCGAATCGAGACACCAATCGCGCATACGGCGCGCCGGGTGGTGGCGTCGCCGCGATGTCCGCCCGCGTGAAGAGGACGGGACATCCCTCTTGCTGGGCACGAGCGCGAGCCGATTCAATCAAGGGCTGCGAGATGTCAAAGCCTTCGACGACGCTCCCCGCGGGCGCCTGGCGGAAGAGCTTCAGCGTTGTCCCTCCACCACCACAGGCCACGTCGGCGATCCGGTACGGCGCGTCAAGTTGCAGCGCCTGAATCAACGGTTCGTCGACAGGCGCGAGCGTCGCCTCCATCCCTCCAAGCTGGGCCTGCCACTTGCTGCCCCGTTCGGCCGCCCAATCGAAGGACGATGAGGGCTTGTTCTCAGAGCCCATGGAATGTTCCTTCATCATGCGTCCCCTCGCTGAGTGCGCGTCACCCACGTATCTGGTTCAGCAGCGAGCCTATCGTCAAGCACGCTCCTCGGCTGCGCGGGGAGCCGCATACACCGCGAGCCTCCAGCCCTTGGCACGCGCCTGCTCCAGCCAGATCTGGACTACGCCCCTGGGATGTACTCGGGAGTACCGGAGGGTGCGAAGGTCGTCGTCAACCTGTTCGAGGTGTACAAGAACGACAAGGCGGCTCACAAACTCGCAGCGTGCCTTGGCGCCGGCGTCTGGGACTTCAATACCCACGCGCTTGACCCGTGGCGTGCCGACCTGGACGCGCTGCGCCTGCTCGCTCATCGCCGCCATGCCGGCTTCAATCATCGGCCCGATGACCGCGCTGGCTTCATGGGGCAGGAAGTCGGCGGTCCAGACGACACGGCTCCCCGTCCCTTCCGCGAAGACCTGGACCGCCCCGTTGTAGTGGGTCATCGGGCCGCCCTCCGCGCCCCACACGAGGCGCCGCCCCTCGTCGTCGACCGTCACGATGGGCTCCCCGACGACCATCCCGTTGCCGAAGGTGACCACGCGCGCGCCCGGCTCCAGGCGCGTGTCAACGACGAACCCGGGAACCAAGTGGGTGTGAAGGGCGCCGATGTCACGGATGGCGTCCCACACCCACTCGGGCGCAACTCACGTCGTGATGTCTTTGAGGATGGAAGCCATGCGGTGTGCTCCTGCGGTCTGGGCCTTGAGGCCTCAGTGTCTGGAGCCACAGCGATCGACGGTGAGCGCCATCTCCTCTTGGAGAATCTTGCACGGAGTTGCCACAGTGCATCACTTGCATCCGGGTCGGCGACAACTCGGCCCGGGTCAGCGCCTGGCGCTTGAGTGTCTTTCTTTACCCATCTTCCGCGCGCCCGGCTCTCGTGGTCTTGCAGGGGTGCCGTGGCGACAGATTTCTCCAGCGGCGCGGACGACAGGCGTCCTACCGATGCCACGGCTCATCTCTCCCCCCTGAGAAATGGACTTCGTGATGAGACCCTCTCTTTTGAGCATGTTCGGGCTCGCCGGCATCGTCTGCGCGGTGGGTGCCCCCTCCGTCGCCGAGGCCCAGGTCCCTGCCCCGTCCTGGGTGCGACAGCTCGGCACCCATCTTGATGAGCAGGCCAACGCCGTGGCCGTTTCAGGCACGAGCGTCTACGTGGTGGGTCAGACGAACAGCCAGCTCGGAGCCGACCCGCACGCCGGCGACCAGGACGCCTTCATTGCCCGGTACGACACCGCCGGCAACCTCCAGTGGGTCCGGCAGCTCGGCACCGCGCAGATGGACCGCGCCACCGCCGTGGCCGCCGACGCGGCTGGCAACGTGTATGTGGCCGGCACCACCTTCGGCGGATTCGACTTCTACACCAACGCGGGCGGCATCGATTTCTTCATCGCGAAGTACGACGCTGCTGGCAACCGCCTGTGGCTGCGCCAGAACGGCACGCAGATGGATGACTTCGCCACCGGCCTCGCCGTCAGCGCGCCTGACAAGCTCTTCTTCTCCGGCTACACCGGCGGCAGCTTCGCGAACGGCGGCAACCCCGATAACTACGACATTGTCGTCGCCCTCTACGACACGGCAGGCAACCCGTACTGGCTCCAGCAGTACGGCACACCCGTGAGCGACATGGCGCGAGGCATCGCCGTCACGCCTGCCCACGAGGTCTACGTCGTCGGCAACACCTATGGCAGCCTCGACGGCACCACCCCGTCGGCGAGCCCCGACATTTTCCTGCTCAAGCTCAATATCCTCGGAGCCCAGCAGTGGGTCCGGCAAATCGACGCGGGCAGCCTCGACGACGCCAAGAGCGTCGCCGTGGGCCCTGACGGCGGCATCTACCTGGCGGGTGAGACGTTTGGCAGCCTCGACGGCAACACCAACAACGGCACCGTCGACGTGCTGCTCGCCCGCTATGACAGCGCCGGCAACCGCCAGTGGAGCCGCATGCTCGGTGGCGCGCAGACCGACTATGCGTTTGGCGTTTCTGTCAGCGCGAACAACATCGTGCAGCTCGTCGGCTACACCACCGCCGCGCTCGATGGAAATCCGCCCGCCGGCTCCTTCGACGCCTTCCTCACCCGGTACGACGCGCTCGGCACCAAGCTGGGCACCCGCACCTTGGGCTCCCCGAGCCAGGACATCGCGCGCGGCGTGGCCGTGGATGCCGCCGGTAATGCCTATGTGACCGGCACCACCTACGGCGGCCTCGGCGGCAACGTCAGCGCTGGCGGCTACGACGCGTTCCTCGCCCGCTTCTGATTCGACAGCAATCCGTGCGCCGGACGTTTGAATCAGGCGCAGCTGCCCGGCCTGGGTATCGGACCCAGGCCGGGCTCGGCGACGTCCGCTCCTCCCAATTCAGTAGTAGTCGCGCAAGGTGAGCCGGCGCTTGCTGCCGTCTTTCAACGTGAGCACCACCGCCTGCCCCGCCGCGCGGTATCGCCAGCGCGAGTGCTCCGTGCCCGCGACACCAGCGCCAATGGGCTTTCCATCAACGGCGATGATTTCATCCCCCGCCTTCCAGCCCGAGCTTGCGGCGGGGCTCCCAGGGGCCACCAGCTTCACCACGAGCCGTCCCTCCGCGGGGAGGGCAATCAAGCCGGAGCGGTCCTTGCGGAAGGACTGCCGCAACGCGCGGTCATCGGGGACCAGCATCAACGTGTCCGTCGCATAGTCCGTAATCATCCGGAAGCGGGCGAGGACGGCGAGCCCCAGGTTGCCGAGGAGCCGGTCCGATGCGGAGACACTCTTGCCCGCGTCGTCGAACACCGTGGGCACGTTCTTCAGGGTGATGCCCGCCAGTTGGATGCTCTTCAGCGTCGCCACGTCGCGCTCCCTGAGTCCGCCCACGGCTCCGGACAACGTCTTGGAGCTGCGCCTTCCCGTGAGCAGCCCCGCTTGCTGCCAGTAGGCGGGAAAGAGCGAGAGCGCTCCGCCGTTGCCCACGTCGAACAGCACCGGAATGGGGGGACGGCCTTCAATGGAGATTTCGACGGCGCGTTGCCCGCCCGCGGATTCCACCAGCGGGAGTCGCACCGCTCGCGGCGGAGCCTTGAAGTGGGACGCCTCATGGAAGGCGACGCGCCGGTTCGGGAAGTCCACGTCCACGACGAGCTGGTTGAAGGCCTCCTTCCCCAGGATGACGGGCAGCGGGTGGCCCACCAACCTCGCGACCTCGGACAGGTCGATGATGGCGACCGTCAGCCCTGTCAGCCGCAGGTTGCCCAGGGTGATGTCCACGCCGCCAGCGAGCTGGGCCTGCGCCTGCCCACCGCTGCCAACGGCCGCGAGCTGCCCCTGCGTCTTCAGTCCCAACTCGCGCGCATATGCCGTGTCAATCACCGTCATCTCGGCGCCGCTGTCCAGAAGCACCTGCGTCGCTTTGCCATTCACCTGCGCTGGAATGTAGACGCGGTTCTCGTCGAAGAACTCGAAGGGGATGAAGCCTGTGCTGTGACGACCGTTCGCGAAGCTCGCCTTGCGGACGTCCTGAGGGCGCTCGAAGACGGCCGGTGGAATCATCACATTCAGCTCCAGCGCCTCCACCACCGTTCGCACGTTGGCGTCTGGGTTGTCGTCAAGCACCTCCTCCAGGAAGGGCATGCGCACCCCCTGGACCTGGCGCCAGTCTCCCAGCCGCACGAATCGGGTGACGTTGTTCTCGCGGATGCGCAGGCCGTGGAGGGCGCCGTCGGCGTCGTTGAGGAACAGGTCGTAGAGGTCCTCGTCGCCGAAGGTGACGCGGACCACCTTCCAGGCACGGCCGTCGCGTTGCTCGTCGGGCTGCAGCGCGAGCGTCGCGCCAGCGCCCCCTCGCAGCGCCGTCCCGAAGTCGAGCGCCACCTGGTGCCGGACATCGCGCGCGTCGGTGGGCGAGGCGTCTTCAACCTGCCCGCTCGCGTTCAGCTTCCAACCGTCCTCAGGGGTGATGCCCATCGACTCACGCACCACGCCGTAGTCCGTATCCCGGCGTGCCCGCCCCTCCCGGAGGCTCCAGGACTCCATCGGGCCCTGGAGTCCGGCTGCCTCGGACGTACCTTTCACGTGGATGCTTTCCAGACGCTCGAAGGCGTCCCCACCACGCCACGCGAGGTGGCGCGCGAGGAGCGGCTTCAGCGCGTCTGCCCGGGCGCCAGAAGGGACAAGCAGCAAGGACAGGGACATCAAGAACGCGATGAGGGCTCTCATGGGGTGTCTCCGCGCTTGGAAGAGGAAGGAGGTTGTTGTCCGACGAGCTGGCGCAGCCCCGGGGGACTTGAAGTCGTGAGGGAGAAGGACCGCGCCAGCCGCGTGCGCGCGGACGGCGGCGCGCTCAACTGAATCTCGGCGGCCAGCCCGCTGTGTTGCAGACAGGAGAGATAGACGCTGTCGCTCCAGATGGCCTGCGTGACACCCGTGCCATCCGGCGTGAGCAGCGCCACCAGGAACTCGCGGGCATCCACCACGAGCGTGAGTTGCGCGCCCGGCCAACGCTCCCGGACGAAGTCCGCGCTGGACGAGCGCACGCTGACGAAGGGCGCCTTGGGAGGCTCGTCATAGACAAGCCCGGCGATGGAGACGCGCCGGGCGCTCGCTTCCGTGAGCGCCGGGGTGAGCGCCAGGAGGGGCGGCGGAAAGAGGTCGAAGAGCAGCCGCTCGGTGGCGCCGGCAATCATCGCCCGCGCGCGCTCCATCACCTGCGCGTGGCTCTTGAGGTGGTAGATGCGGTCGTCCTGCACCGGGGTGTGAAGCTTGCGCAGCGCGTCCTCGGCCTCGCGCCTGCGCGTCTCGAAGCCACGCTGGAGCGCCGTGAGCACCTCGTCCGGGGGCACCGGCCGGAAGGAGCGGGGCTCGCCCTCCTCGACGAGCACCGCCCCCTTGTGTTCGAGCGAGGCAAGCGCCTGGTAGATGCTCGGAGGCGCCTTCCCCAGTGCCTGCGCGAGCCGGTACCCGGTGGCGGGCGCCCCCTTAAGCAGCTCGCAGTACACCCGTGCCTCGACCTCGGTGAACCCAAGGGCCACCAGCCCTTCATCCGCGTCCATGGCGGAATTGTTATTACTGGTTGGTAATAATGGTCAAGCGACGGCCGGTGGACTTCACTTTGAAGGGCGAAGGCTGATTTCGTGCAACAGCGCCGTCCGGCCTGCCTCTTCCAGTCAAGGAGGGCCTCCGTGCTCTCCCAGACTCAGAGGGAGGACGGCATGAACATGGCAACGATGGGGCGCGGGCCGTGAATAATCGCCCCTACAACGCGTCCAGGTGAGCCAGTCGGTAACGGACTCCCTCGCACCCCAACGGGCCCACCGGCCTCTCCCACAGAAAGAAGAAGTTCGATGAACTCGATTGCTCGCGCAGTGGTTGCCTCATCCCTGTTCGCCGCCTCCTCCGCCTTCGCACAAAACGTCGGGATGAACATCCAGGCCGATGACATGGGCATGCCGTCAACCAGCATCACCGTGGAGGGCGCGTCGCCGGATGGCGATGCCGCGGACGTCAACATGGAGATTCGCGGTGGCGGCGCCCACATGGAGCTCAAGGTGTCGGGGACCGGGACTCAGCAGTCGCACGAGCGGCATGAGCGGCACGAGCGCAGGGAGCGCCGTGAGCATCGCGAGGAGGTCGCGCCGCGCGAGGCCCCCGTCCAGCCCGTGCGGCACGCCCCCGAGCCCGCCTACCGCGACTGCGGAACGAACCAGGACCCGGGCTGCACCCTGCAGCGCCACGGCCATTACGCGATGGACGCGGAGACCTTCCTCGGCTTCATGCAGTCCCTCAAGAGCACCAGGAACGAGCTGACGCGAGAGGACATGGTGGAGAAGGTCATGAACCGGGCCTACCTCACCGCGAAGCAGTTCGGCCTGGTCCTGGACCTGTTCCAGAATGAAATCACCCGCCTGGACGTGGCGAAGACGGCCGCGCCCCGCGTGGTGAACCCGCAGCACGCGCTGGGGTTCTCCTCCAAGTGGAGGAACTCCATCTCCGCGGAGGAGTACGTCGAGCTCATCACCCAGCAGTAATCCACTGGAGGTCCCGGCCGCCGCCATGCGGCCTGCCAAGCTGGCCTCGACTCAGAGGCCAGCACGGAGCCATCGCATCGGGGCGCCCTCGTCACGAGTGCGAGCGACATCCGGCCCGGACTGGCCATCACGTCAAGGACACACGCGACGCGAGGGTTGGGTCCATGGCCGCCGGAGCGCCTGTACCGCGATGCGGTACGCGGCGTCGTTCTCGACGCGCTGCTCGCCCACCGAGGGTTGGACGGCGCAGTGAGGCATCACGCCCCGGTGGGGTTGAGGCTCGGACCAGACGAAGCGGAAGGCGAACAAAGGGATGCCAAGCTCCATTCCCGAGTGAGGCAGGACGAGGTCCCACTTGTAGCCGCTCGTGTTGCCGCCGTAGGTGCCCCCCACCTCCTCGCCGACAAAGAGGCCGCGCTCCGTGGCGCGGAGCATGGAGGACAGCTCCGCGCCTCCTGAGAACGTCGCACCGCCCGCCAGCACCACCAGCCTGCCGTCGAAGACGGGGGGCGCGTGCGGACCGACGCGTATTTCCGAAGGGGCTCCGCGACCAGGTGGGAGAAGAGGATGCTCTCATTGGGCTCCGAGCCACCCCCATTGTCACGCAGGTCCAGAATCAGGTTTCGTGCGTTGCGTGCCGCGAGCGCCTCGAAGTGGGCGCGTGTCGTGGGCTCGAAGGCCGCGCCGGCCTCCCGGTGCCGCCGGTTGCTGAAGGTCGGGACATGGAGGGAGGCCGTGGTGTCATCCATCCACCCAGCGCAGCGTGGCGAGCGGAGAGGCGTCATCTGGCGGTGGCGGCCGGGTCGCGACGGTGACGGGCTTGAGGCGGCGACGCACGGCCTTCCCATCAGGGAAGCGCAACTGGACGTCGTAGCCCGCTTCATCGCCGCGCAGCCACCAGCGGACCCGGGCATAGCCGGCGCCTCCGCGATCCCGCATCACACCGGTTTCAATGAGGCCATCATGTGGGCTGGCGCGCATCATCTCGGCCAGGAGCGCCTTGCGCCCCTCTCCGTTGATGGAGAGCAGGCGCGTTCCGGGAGGAATGTCCGAGGCCACGCCATACCCAGCCGTGACGAACATCCCGTCGTCCCGCCACAGGAGGTCCAAGGGAAAGAGCCGTGCATGCTCGCGGTAGCGACAGTTCATGCCCGAGCTACGCGAGACCGATAGATGGCCCTCTCCAATCCCGGCGAGCAGCGGACGCAGTGCGCGGAACAGCGCCTCTTCCGTCGTGGCCTTCTCCACGAGCGCGCGAGCCTGAGCCTTGCGCCGAGCCCATTCGCGCGGACGCTGCCTCCAGTAGAGGTCTGGCATCGCCGCTTCCACGGCGGAGATGGCCAACTCCAGGTCTTCGCGCGCCTGTCTCGGGTCCAGCGCCCCTGACGGACAGGCCGCGGCAGGCGCCGCGCTCAGGGCGGCACAGCAGGCGATGATGAGCGGGAGGAACATGCCGTGGACTCGATAGGACGGCGACATGGTGTGGGTGGACCATCGGGCCGCGATGGCACGGTCTTCGTGGAAGGCGTCTATCCGCGGGTGATATCAGGAGCAGCCATGAGCGCGCAGCGAGAGGTCCGTTCCGACTTCGACCGGACCTCCATCGTGATGTATCAGGCTTATCCGGATGCCATCGCGGACGTGGCGGTGGCGCGACAGAAGTTCGGTCCGCCCTTCTCCACCGGGCGGATGACCTGGATAAAACCCAGCTTCCTGTGGCTCATGCACCGCTCCAACTGGGGCCGCAAGAGTGGACAGGAGCGGACGCTCGCGGTGCGCATCCACCGCGGTGGCTGGGAGGCTGCCCTGCGGCTCGGGGTTCTCACCGCCTTCGAGCCGAAGGCCCACGGCTCACCGGAGGCGTGGCGCACGGCCTTCGACGCCGCGCCTGTCCATGTTCAGTGGGACCCCGAGCGCACGCTGCGTGGCGCTGGGCTCCCCCATGACAGCATCCAGGTGGGCTTGGGCCGCGCCATCATCCAGCGCTTCGTGGATGAATGGATTGTCTCCATCACGGACTTGACGCCCCTGGTGCAGAAGCTGCGCAAGCACCTGGACTCCGGACGCGCGGAGCAGGCCTCACGGCTGCTGCCGCCCGAGGCCGTCTATCCTGTGCCGGCGGAGCTCAGCCGGCGGCTCGGCATGTGACCAGGACTCAGGCGAGTACGCGCCGCGCAGCCCGATTGCGCCGCCGGGCACCGCCATCAGCAGCATTGCCACCGTGAACGCCTGACCGGCGAGGAGATGCAAGCTGCCGCCCTTGCGGCTGGCCATGGCGGCCACCCCGGCAACGAGGGCGACACTCCCGGCGACCACATGGCTCGCCATCATTCCCTGACGCCTTTCCCGTGGGCCGCATCCCGGAGATTCTCCACGGCAACCCCGGTCCGTCGCACCAACGACTCCATTTAAAGAAGGCAAAGCATACTCCTGGCTCGCCAGCGACGCATGCCGTACCTGTCGTCCAATGGCGTCGGTCGCACGTCTCCCTCCACTGCTGTTCGCTTCTGGGACTCCTCCGCGTGGCCATTCCCTATCGGATTGTCAGTGTTTGCCGGTCAGTCCTAGTCTCCAAAGCATGGCCGACCTGAACCGCATGCTGTGGCGCAGTGTGGTGGTTTCCCTTTTCGTCGGAGCGGCCGCGTGTGGAGCTCCCGTCGCGGACGGGAATGACGCGGCGAACAAACTGGCGGACACGCACATCACCACGTCGTGCCTCGCGGGCGGCTGCAACATCACCCGCGGCCTGATGTCGTGCAGCCCGGCGGGGCCGGGCCCCAATGCTGGATTCAGCATGGGCGTGTCGGTGACGTACTCCTGCAACGAGCCAGTGGGCTGCCAGTAGCGCTGCTGACTGCTCACTGCACAGGAGCGACCGGCGGCCGTCCCACCCGACTCCACCCAGGCCGCCGCATTACTTGCAATAACACAATGCCTGACTGAGGCGTGGAGGAGTTCCTCGGAGGCCGCCGCTGCGGGACGAAGGTGGCCTGAGCGTGCCCTGCTCGGCCGCCTGTCCCACAACACGGAACGAGTTCGGCGGCGCACTTCCATTCAGCGGCGGCAAGCCGGTGTCATTGGCTGGACGCCACTGCGCATGGAATCGCGAGGGGTCCCCGCCGTGGGCATTTTTCTCTCTTGCCAAGGAATCGGAGTTCTCCCGACTGGACAGTCACCGCCCTTGGAATCCGCGTGCCAACGGATTCGCCTGGCCCTGGCGCCTGTCCGCTCCTCCCTTGATGGCTCCCTTCAGGGGCATGTATGTGTCTTGCCCTGAAACCAAACCAGCAACCGCATTCGTGTATTGCCTCCGAGCGCACCGCGGGCGTGTGCATGACCCGCGACGGAGGGAGAGGGCGGAGGACGGCTCATTGGCTGGCGAGCCCGTTGCAATGCGCCGCCGCCGCCGGAATCAACCGGCCGCTCGATGGAGCATTGTCCATGAACGCTATCAAGACTGCCGTTGCCGCCGTCACCGCCGCCGCGGCCCTTGCGACCTTCTCGTCGGCGGAGGCCGCCACTGCCACCGCCAACCTGAACGTCACCGCCAACGTCGGCGGAGACTGCAGCATCGGCTCCGGCATCGGCGGCGGTACGCTGAACTTCGGCACGTACGACCCCATCCTCGTCAACTCCGCGACGGGCGTCGACCTGTTCGGTACGGGCACGCTGAGCGTGCAGTGCACCCTGCTCCGCCCCGCCATCATCACCCTGGGCCAGGGTCTGCACCCGGCCGCGGGCTCGACCGAAGCGGCGCCGCTGCGCCGGATGCGCAACACGGGCTCGGCGGACTACCTCGCGTACAGCCTGTACCAGGACGTCACCCGGGTCGTCGTGTGGGGCAACACCTCCACCACGGCCCTCGCGTTCCTCGGTACGGGCCTGCCTGTCCCCGTGCTGGTGTACGGCACGGTTCCGCGCGGCCAGAACGTCCCCCCTGGCACCTACAACGACACCGTCGTCGCCACCATCACGTTCTGATTCGGAGAGCGACAACACCTGCGTCACCGTCTTCTGGACTGGCGGCCTGAGGATGACGGCCGCCCTGGAATTCCCACCTGAGTCCAGGACGAAGCAGGGCGCATGTCGCTCACGCCGACGCAGGACCTGGTCTTCTTCCCGTCTCTGTTGACGCTGAAGTCCGGGGAGTCCCGCCCCATCGGGGTGGTCAGCTCCTCGGCGCTACAGGACAACGAACGCTCCTTCCGCATCATCGCGGAGGCGCGCCCCCGCTTCAGCCCATGCCCTCCTCGCGCCCGCATCGTCCGCACGATGGGCCGCGTGACGGAGCGGAAGCGGAAGGCCGAAGCGCAGAGCCAGCTCCCCCGGGATGTCGAGCAGCCGTGAGCAGCCGCCACGCGCGGCACCAGGGCGCGTCCTTTCCTCGCAATCCGGGTAACAGGGAGAGCGCACAGCCGGCCTCCTGTCTGCACGGTCCCGCCTGGCCGCTCGGTCGTCTATGCTGGGCGACGGATGCGGTGTCCGGCGAAGGCGCTCCCGTGTTGATCATTCGTGACGAACAGAAGCAGGCTCTCCAGCAAGCGTCCCGGCGGCGGTACGAAACCGTCCTCGCGGACTTCCTCCGGAGCCACTACCCCGCCGCCCGGCGGATGGCGCCCGAGCAGCTCACCGGGTTCATTCACTCGCAGGTCGGCAAGGCCGAACAGTATGGGCTGCTGAGCCAGCGGGGCGCGGCACTCTTCGTGGCCGCGGCCTGGTGCATGGGCGACGGCTTCGACCTGCGAATGCGTGGCGGCAAGCGCCCCATCTTCGGCCGGGACACGTTCCCATCCGAGCGGGAGGCCATGCTCGAGGAGCTGCTCCGCGAGCGTGGCGCCGGGGTGCCTGTCGGAGAGGGCGGCTGACCATGAGCGATATCCACGACGACGACCTGCCGCCTCCGACGCAGCGCCGCAAGCGCCCCTTCGAAGACGCGCCCACGACCACCCGGAGCGACGAGCCCCCTGAGAAGTACCGCAGGGGTCACGGGAATGAGCGCATCCGCTCCGAGCTCTTCGACGAGGCACCGGAGTCGGATGACTCGGGCGAAGAGAGCGACCTGGAGACCGTCTACGACTCCGCGGATGACAGTGGCTCGGAAACCGAGGACGAGGTCCCCCTCCTCCGGCGCCCCAGGTCGCGGCACCCGTCGCCGCCACCCCGGCCGCCTCTGGAAAAGAAGCGCTCACGCGAGGAGTCCTCCAGCTCCGCCCCCAGCGAGGCCCCCTTTTTCTTCGGGTCCGCGCCAGAGGATGAGGAGGAGGAACCGCTGAAGAAGCGGCGCAGGCTGAAGAGCCGCACGCCTCAGCCGGAGCGACCGCTGCGCGTCATCCCTCCGCAGGCTTCCTCCTCGATGAGCTTCGAGCTCATCACCCTTCCCTGTCAGCCTCCAGAGCCTCCACCCCAGCTCGACCCCGAGGAAGAAGAGGAGGTCCCCGAGGAACCGGAGCGCTGGTACTACGCCACCGCCAGCAAGTACGAACCCGATGACACCGGGAAGCGCGCCCTGGTCTGGGTGGACCTCGTCGAGGCGGAGTGGTTCGACGAGCACGCGGCGATGGACCGCCGGGACTTCCACCAGCAGCACCGGTGGACGCCCCTGTGGGAGCTGGAGTTCCACGCGGACAACTACCGCCATGAGGCCGGCGTGCCCACCGTCACCGTCACCGTCGGTGGCGGCAAGTTCGACATCCAGGAAGGCATCTGGTTCAGCGCGAGGGTCTCCTCGCAGGCCTCCTCCATGGAGGTCGTCGACGGAGACATGGCGGTGGAATGCCGCCAGCAGTTCCCCTCGCTGAAGTTCGGGCCCGAGCAGACCTGGTGGGTGAAGGAGCTCAAACCCCTGGAGGGCCAGGAGAAGGACCTGGCGCGCATCTACGCCATCCTGCCCGAGGACAGCACCGGGCAGCAGAGCGTCAGCCACAGCCAGCACGTGTCACATGTCGGCGTGTTCGACATCGGCCAGGGGAGCTGCAACGCCCTGTTCGACGAGCATGGCCATCCCTTCCTCTACTTCGACTTCGGGCTCGGCGACGACAAGAGCCACAAATACACCCGGCCCGCGAGCTTCCAGCCCTGCATGGCGGGCAACCCCGTGGTCATCCTGTCCCACTTCGACACGGACCACCGGCAGCTCGCGGTGGAGAAGCCACAGGCCCTGCACCTGCCCTGGCTGGTCATCGAGAACAAGCCCGTCGCCAGCGACCGGAACTTCTTCAACCAACTGACGCACGTGCGCGTCATCGCCAAGAACCAGTTGTGCTTCGAGGAATATCCCTGGGGCTTCGTGCTGCGGGCGGACTGGCCTGGCCACTACACGGCCGCCGACAAGAACGAGATTGGCCTGGTGGCGCTCGTGCGCGTGCAGGACGACAGCAGCGCGCCTCCCTTCGGGCAACGCCGGGCGCTCGATGCGGCGGGCACCCGGCCGGAAATCTTCCCCGAGGAGCGCTACGTCCTCATCACCGGGGACGCGATGTTCCAGTACATCGCGTCCTGCAAGGCCCATGACCTGGACGGCAAGGTGGTGGGCCTGCTCGCGGCCCACCATGGCGCCAAGGACGGATTGGAAGAGGAATACATCCCGCTCGCCGCGCCCCCGCTGCATGGCGTGCCGCCCACGGTGGTGTTCTCCTACGGAATCTTCTTCACGGCGAGCAAGCCCCAGAAGGTCGGCAGCCACGGCTACGCCAAGAATGGCGGCGCCGGGCACCCCTTCCCCGAAGCCGTCGACATGTACCGGCTGCGGGGCTACCACTACACCCAGAAGACCGCCGAGGACATCGACGTCACCTTCATCAACTCCCACTCGGACGTCATCGTGGTCCACCCGAACCACGGGCGGGACTCCGGGGACGAGGTCACCCTGAGCGGGGCGGTCCATGCCGCCTACAACGCGGGCCCGCTGGGCATCCACGTGCTGGACGAGGACCACTACACCTTCCCGGTGGCCCGCGATCCGACGCTGCGCTACGAGCCGAACGTGGTCGCCACCACCACGGTCCAGATCTTCGACGTGGGGGCGAACGACTGGCGCATCATCTGGAAGCCGGCCCATGGCCTGACGACCGGCGCCAACGTCGCCATCGCCGGCACCGCGAATGACCATCCTGCTGTCGCCGTCGAAGAAGTCGATGATGACGACTACGTGGCCATCTCGCTGCCCGGAGCGCCCCTGCTCCCAGGCTCGGCTGAAGCAAGCGGCACGCTCAATGGAGCGCCGGTCCGGGTCTTCAACATCCGAAACCACTGCTGCCTCGTCCGTCACGTGCTGCATGGCCTGGACCCGAGCGCCGGGCCGCAGGTCGACCTGAACGGCATGGGCCTTCAACCCGTCGTGGTGCTCGATGAGGACCACTACGTCTACCCTGGCGGCAACAACACGGGCGCGGTGCCCGAGATGGACGACAGCGCCACCGCGGGTGTCCGCGTGAAGCTCATCGCCCTCCCTCAGGGCTCGTCACTGGTGGTGGACCCCGGTCCTCCGCGAGCGACGCCCGCCCAGGTCCTGCTGCGCAAGTACAGCGGCGGCCCCTTCCCGTCGACGGGCGTTGCCGCGAACCTCGGCGTCGTCGACGCCACGCTCCCGGGCTACTACACCGTCGACGATTGCCATCACAAAGATGACGCGTCCCCCATGCGCATGTCGCTGGGCGGGGTCCTGGGCGAGCGGCGCCACTGCCTGCTCGGCTGGCGCGGTCCCACGGCGCCCCCCGCGGGGAGCGCCGCCGCCACGAACATCCAGCATGCAACCGCCGCCTACTCCCAGGCGGCCGCGCATGCCCAAGCGCTCTACACACAATTCCTGGCCGCCGACGTCATTGCCCGTGCGGCGGAAGCCGAGAACAAGATTGCGGGAAGGACAGGGGCAGACGTGGCCACCCGCGCGGCGACGGCGATGACGCAGGCCGCCTTCCTGGGCCACCAGCCCACCGAGGCGACCCGGTCCGCGCTCCGCGACGCGATTCACTGGGCCCGGAAGAAACCGAAACGCAACGACGCCTATCACATCATCAACAACGCGGCGCAGCGGCTGCGCAAACCCGCGATTCGCGCCAGCTTGCAGGCAGAGCGCCTGGCTCGCGACGCGGTGGACACGGTGCACGCGAACGGAGGTCTGCCTCAAGTCCAGACCGTGCACTGCCAGCTTCCCCCTCACTCTCAGCAGCCCGTGGCCGCCAAGCCGGTCCCCGAGCCCGTGCTCGGCATCGGGCGCCGGGCCTCCGGGACGGCCATGCCCCCCGCGGGAGGCGCGCCTGCCACCGAGCCCTCCGAGCTGCTGACGCTGCCCGCTGGCGAGTGTCTGGTCCATCAGCCGGCACACGGGTTGACCGGAACGAAGCAGGTCCGGCTCCGTGGCGCGGGCGGCGCCCCCCTGGACGGAGACCGCACCGCCACCTTCATCGACGCCAACCACTACCGCCTGGATGCCAGCGCCAACGTGGGCCGCGTGCATACCCTGGCCAGCGTGGGGCTTGCCGTTCTGCGGGTGGAACTCCCGGAAGGCCAATGCCTGCTCCACCATCCCGGCCAGGGCGCCACGCTGGGGTATGCGAGCATCACCGACTCGCCTGGCAATGACTGGGACGGCGCTCACGAGGTCGTCGAAATCATCGACGCGGACCACTACAAGCTCGAGTTCACCCACGCCGCGGCCAAGGCCCAGGCCGCCAAGGTGAACGGGACGGTCGTGAGCCTGGAGGATGATGGCGCGAAGTACACCGTCGTCGAACACAAGGCGCATGGCCGCGGGCTCGGCCCCGTCGTGGTGACCGAGGCCTCGGATGCCACGCTCGACGGGCCTCACATCGTCACGGAAATCATCGACGCCACCCGCTACCGGACGGACAAGACGGCGGCGTTGCCGGTGAACGCGACGGCGAAGCTGAACGGCGTGGATGTCACGCTGGACGCGGACCCCACGGGCTGCGTCGTCACCCATGCGACCCCACACCAGCGCGGGCTGCGCATGGTGCAAGTCGAGAGCGCGAGTCAGGCCGCCTACGATGGCTTCCACAACGTCGCGGAGAACCTGGACGCCGACTGGTCCCGGCTGGACTTCTCGCTCGGCGCCGCGGCGGACATCACCGCGCAGGTGGCGGGCCACGCGGTCTCCCTGGTGGACAAGGCCCCCACGGAGTGTGTCCTCCGGGAATCCCAGCCGGGCGGGCACTGGGCCACGACGCAGGTCGAGCTGGCCGGCTCCAGCGCGCAGGCGCTCGACGGCAGCGGACGCTGGGGAACGTGGGAGGCGCGCCCTCCTTGCGGACACTCGCGACCACCGAGACGCGCTTCCTCAAGGAAGAGGTGTTCCTCTACGTCCCCGTGACGGTGGTGGACCACGTCGGGGACCATGCGTTGGCGCGCCATGGGAATCACGGCCTGAAAGGCGCGCCCACCGTCACCATCAACGGCTCCAACGCGGGCCTGCTGGATGGCGCACATGCCGTCACGGTGCTGGACTCGAACCACTACGCCTTGCCCCTGGGGGACCCCACCTCCGCGGTCCAGAACGTCACGTCCCAGGTGACCCGGCAGCCGCTCGTCATCACCGGCCTGGCGCCGCCCCTCCAGGGAACGCCCCGGGCTGGCGTCACCCTCAGTGGCACCGGCAACGCGGTGCTGGACGCACATCATCAGCTCGATGAAATCCTCAGCCGGACGCAGTACACGCTGGCCATCACCACCGGGGCTCCCGTCGGGCCCATCGCGGCCATGGCGGACACCGGAATGGGCGCGGGCCCCGTCGCGGTCACCCTCGACGATGACGGTACGAACTGCACCATCACCGACGTCGCGGGACATGACCTGGGGGCAGGAACCGTCACCATCACCCAGGGCAACGCCGGCGCGCACAATTATGACGGCCAGTACCCCGTCGTGGGCGTCATTGACGGGAGTCGCTACACCATCGCCACCACCTCGGGAACAGCCCAGAAACGGGCGGTGAAGGCGGATGGCAAATCCGCGACGCTCAAGGATGATGGCGTCGGCACCTGCACCATCAAACATTCGAACCCACATGAGCGGGTGCTCATCCTGGACCCGGCGGACGCGGCTTCAGCGGCGTGCCCGCTCACGGCCTGTGACTTCACGAACCTCACCCGTCCATGAGCACCCACCCGGACGCAGACGGCCCCCGGCTGCTCGCAGGGGAGCCGCTCCGTGAGGAAGGCAGTCAGCGGCAGGCCACGCTCGGAGGCTGGTTCCGCCTGCGCGACAACCAGGCGCCCGTGCTGCTCACCGTGGAGCACGTGCTGACCCCCGACGCCATCCGGAGGGCCTCGGCGTGCCTCGGGGCGGGAGACTCCGTGCCGCGACTGCGCTGGCACCGGCAAGAGGGCGTGGTGGACCGGCGCCCCGAGGGACGCTGGCTCTGCCATGCCACCAGCGGCGCGCGCGTCGCACGGGTCCTCGCCTCGGGGGCGCGTGACGAGACAGGACGAGTGGCCCTGCTGGATGCGTGTATCGCCGCCCCCGTGAACCCAGGGCTCGGTTCAGCCGAATACCCGCCCCTCGCCTGGACGCCACGCCCCGCGGCCCCCCACGTGGGCAGGCCCGTGCTCAAGTTCACGCGACATGGGGGATTGCGCCACGGGAAGGTCCTCTCCGTCAGTGCGGCCGGGGAAGTCCTCATCGCCTCCGTCGATGACCGGCCCTTCGCGGTTGAAGGCGACTCGGGGGCGCTGGTCATCGACGTGGAGGCACGCGCGGCCGTCGCGCTCCACGTGGGGGAGGTCTACCAGCGACAGGTCGACGGTCAGCGCTGGCCCGTGCTGTGGAGAGCGCTGGCCGTGCCGCTCCTGATGGACGCCTTTCGCCTCGCGGACTACTGAGCGAATGACCTACGCGTTTGTCTTCGCCATGGGAGCAGCACTCCTGGCATTCCTGGCGCAGACGCTCCAGGGACCTGGGCTGTGGTTGCTGTGGCCCGCGGTGAGCTTCGCCCTCGTGGCAGTCACCTACGCAGGCGCAGGCCCGAAGCTCCTCGGAAAGCTCCCGAATGGACGGATGCAGCCCATCGCGGTGCTCGCGCTCCTGCCCTACCTGCTGCTCACGTGGGGCACGTGGCACCTGGTAAGGCGCCTCTCACGAGAGCGGCCATACGACAGGGTGGTACCGGGTGTCGTGGTGGGACGCAGGCTGCTGCCTGGCGAGCTTCCCGCCGGGGTCGCCGCCGTGCTCGACCTGACCGCCGAGTTCATCGAACCGGGAGGGATACGCGGGGCCTGTCGGTATGTGTCGCTGCCCATCCTGGATGCCTCGACACTTCCCGCCGGGAAAGTCGCACCGGTCCTCCGCGAGCTGGCGGCCCTCCCCGGCCCCATCTACGTCCATTGCGCACAGGGACATGGACGCACCGGAATGATTGCGGCCGCTCTCCTCGTCGCCCGAGGCGATGCTCCAGACGGGCAGCAAGCCCTGCCGCTGATTCAAAGCGTGCGCCCCGCGGTCCGGCTGTCCGCCGCGCAGCAGCACGCGCTCGCGGAGCTGGCGGATGCACTGCGACGCGCGTCGCCGACATGACGCACGAAGCAGCCCCTCGCCCATCACCATTCAACGACTGGGAGACTGACTCCGTCCTGGCACTCCCGGGACGGAGCAGGAAGCCATCCGCCTGTACCTCCCATCCCGGTCTGCGTGGTGTGCACCGCGCCCAGCCCGCGAAGACAGGCGGATGCGCCAAGAGGGCGGCACGGCGTCGATACCGGCCGCCCCCTCAACCTCTCCCCAGCTCCTCCGGTGCGCTCTGGGGGCACCTACCCTGGGGAGACGTATCCTGACCTCACGGCAAGTAGCTCAGGACCTTCACCCCAGTTCCGGTGTCGTTGCAGAGCAGGTCCGACTTGTTGTCACCATTGAATCTGCCGATGCGCAGGTCGCCCTGGGTCGTGGAGCACAAGCGACCGAAGGGGCCTGACCAACTTCCCCCTGTCCCCGGATGGCCGTTGCTGCCCGTATAGGAGAACCACTTGGAACCGTTGATGCTGTCATGGCAGAGCATGTCCGTGCGGCCGTCGCCGTTGAAGTCCCCCAGGTGGAGCTGCGCGCTGGAGTGGCTGCACCAGGTCTGACGGACTTCCCAACTACCTCCTCCACCTGGCTGGCCGCTGCTGCCCGTGTAGGCAAGCCACTGATTGCCATTGCTCGAATCATGGCAGAGCATGTCCGTGCGGCCGTCACCGTTGAAGTCCCCCACATGCAATTGAGTGCCAGCGTGGTTGCACCAGCCGCCGGGCGCAGAGCCAACACCCGCGCCGCCGGGCTGGCCGGCCGCGTTCGTGAGCATCCACCATCTGTTGCCGGAATTCTCGTCATGGCAGAGCAGGTCTGCTCGGCCGTTGCCGTCGAGGTCACCCACGAACAGCCTCGCGCCGGCATGGCTGCACCAGCCGGCGGCCCCCGACCACTGGCCGCCCAACAACGTGCCGCGGCTGTCCGCATAGAGCACCGACTTCGGGCCCGTGCTTGAATCATGGCACAGCAGGTCCGTACGGCCATCGCCGTTGAAGTCACCGGTAAACACCTGCCTCGCGCCAGAGCACCACCCTAGCGCCGCCGCCCAACCTCCGCCGCCGCCGACTTGTCCCGTCGCATCTGTATAGAGGAGCCACTTATAACCGTTGTTCGTGTCATGGCAGAGCAGGTCCGAGCGCCCGTCACCGTTGAAGTCTCCCAGGTGCAGCTGCCCAGTGGAATGGGTGCACCAGTTCGCGGCGCCTGACTGGCCCCAGAAGCCATACATGCGGCGAACCCCGTCGACATCCGTGCCGCTGAGGTCGCCCGCGTTGTTCCAGGTGGGATTGCAGTAGTTCATCACCGAGAACAGGTCCCACGCGCCCACCTGGGTGTCACCGTTGCTGCCCTGCGGAGGGGTGGTGCAGGTGGAGGGCGTGTCCGGCCGGTTGTGCTCATGGGCGAAGGCCAAGGCATGGCCGAACTCGTGCACGGCGATGGTGCGGATGCAGTGCTCGCGCGTGGACTGGCAGGAAGTGCTCCAGTTGGCGAAAGTGAAGTTGAGGACCATCCCCGCGGCACGCCCGCGCAACTGCGTGCCCAGTCCCTTGGTGTGCGGACCCTCGTCGCTGACGCGGATGCGGATTCCATCCCAGGACACCGGACAGTCGCCCCAGCCGTGCAGCCGCACCCCTGAGACGGCCTCCCATGTACGCGCCACCGCATCACGCGACCAGGCCTTCTCCGTGCCCCACCCCGGCGTCTCCCAGCACACAGGAATGGAGGGGTTCGGCCACAGCAGTCCAGAGGACACATAGAGCGGTGCCTCTTGCGTCGTCGTTGTCCCGGAGGTGGAGGGCTCCGCGGCGTCCTGCTCAACGCCGCCACAGCCCAGCCATGTCACCGCCAACCCCACGCACACCCCGAGCTTCAGCCGCTTGCGCCATGCCACCATTGTCTCCATGTGGTTCCCCTGTGCGCCGATTCGGTCGAACGCCTGGCTCCAGCCGGCCGTCAGAATCGAAGTGAAGCGCTTCGCCTATCTTCAGCAAATCCAAAAATCAAGAACAGACAGTCCACCCAGAAATGCACTCCCTCCCGCCTGGACAACCGAAATGTCTTGCATTCGGCCCATGGGCGCCTGTGACGCGGAGCGCAAAGCACTGGCGCTTTCCCTATGACTGTCTTGCTTCTGGTTGTTCGGGACGCTGTCGAGACCCACCCTGGCGCAAGTGAGGATGAACTCCATCCCCCCGTGACGGTGGCGAATCCTCTGACAGGCTTCAACGTGAGCTGCACGCTCGCCGGCAGCAAGTACGGCGTCGGCGCGGAGAGCAACGAGAACAACAACGTGGGCGACTTCGAGCTTGAGGTCACCCCGATGCGGCGGGCCCATCCCCTTCGCGGTGTTGGACGAAGCCCTGCATAGGGGCTCACGGAGGGAGGCGCGCTGGTGCTGGCGGCCGAGCGGCTCACTCAGACGGTGAGGACCCAGCCACCACCGGCGCCCCTCCCACCCGAGGAGGAGCGCCGGACGGACTGAGCCGCTACTGCGGATCCCACCCCACGTTCACCGTCATCTGGTTCAGCGCGCGCACGCTGACGTAGGGGACGAAGCCCGCCGCGCGCGAGCGGGTATAGGCGTCCGCGACGTGCGCGGTCTGGACAGCGTAGTCGGTGGAGAGCACCAGCTTGCCGGCCGCGCGGACCCGGGCCGCGTTGGTCCGGTTCTCCTCGCACCAGCCCATGTTACAGGGGTTGTCGTCGGACCAGTACATGTCCTCCATGCCCAGCCCATCGATGGCGGGCAGGTAGGCGGGGTCATCCACCAGCTCCGGGGAGTTCTGGGGCATCACCTTGAAGGTCGGGTTGTGTGCCTTGGCGTACTGGTTGATGCGCGCGATGAGGGCCACCATCTTCCGCGCGAGGTCGGCGCGGTTGGTGCCCGCGGAGTTCGCGGGAATCTCCTCGTACGTCACCACCATGTCCAGGTAGCAACCGGTGAAGCCCGCGGCGAGCGCCTGGTCGATGCGGCCCTGGACGATGGGCCACCAGCGCTCGTCCCAGTACTTCACGTACTGCTCATTGGGCCAGCCGCCCACGGGGCCGAGCTTCAGGTCCTCGGGCACCTGGGACCACTCGGGGCGGTAATTCTCGATGGCGCCAATCTCGAAGTACGCGAGCACCTGCTTGCCCTTGTTCTTGAGCGCGGTGATTTCGGCGGCGGTGAACCAGTCATCGTAGCCGTCGCGCGCCAGGTCGACGATGGCGAGGTCGAACTTCGAGTTGGCGATGGTGTCGAGCTTCCCCTGGGGATAGTTCGTGAGCTGGTAGGTGAAGCTGTTGACGCCCTCCCACTGCACGGGCGTGCCAGCGTCGGTCCCCGTTCCCGCGTCGCCAGGGGTGCCCGCGTCCGTGGGGGTCCCCGCGTCTCCAGGCGTGCCCGCGTCCGAGGCGGCGACCTGGATGCGCACCACGAGCAGGTCCAGCAGGGACGCATCCGCCGTGGACGTCGTGCGGTAGCGCAGTTGCACCGGGCCTCCACTGACGAAGCGCTGGGGAGACGTCAGCTCGAGCGACGTGGCGGTCCAGCGCCAGGACTGCGCGAAGGTGTTGTCGCCCACCAGCACCCAGGCGCCCGCCGCGTAGTCCCACGCCTCGAACAGCCAGCGCATCTGCGACGTCTGGGGCCCTCGATAATTGATGCCCACCTCGGCGGTGATGACGTCGGCGGCGCCCACGCCCGCGGGGAGCGCGTACGTGCACGTGGCGGAGGTGCCGGGGAAGAACTCGACGTACTCCGTCCAGCGGTCCTCAGTGCCCGACAACGTCTGCGTGTGCAGACCCTGGACGCTCTGCCCCGAGCCGATGGAGCCGCTCGTGACCTGGAGACTGGCGCACGTCAAGGTGCGGGTCTCCGCGAGGACCGCCGAGTCCCCGCTCCGCTCCGCGCTGTCCGCGATTCCGGAGGAACCACCACAGGCGAACAGCGCGATGCACCACAGACTCGCCAATCCTATTGCCGCGACTCGCATGTGCTCTCCCTATCGCCAGAGCCGGGCCTCGCACTGATGTCGATGCGCTCGGCGAACGCGGCGGGCATTAACGTCTGACGCGCAGAATCATCAACGCGAAGTGGCGCGCGACACGCAACATTCATCCATGTCCTGGAACATTCGTTTCTGTCTGGATGGGGTCTGGCCTCTGGTGAAAATTTGAAGCTCGAATGGTGAGGTGTGCGCCATCTCCTCACGCACCTGAAGCGAGTCTTCATCAAGCACCGTGGCCCTGGATGGTGCGTCTGGCGAAGCGCGCCGCCTGGTTCCACGGCTGCCTTTCCGTCCCTCCGCTCAACGGAGTTCAGCGGTCGTGGGCGGCGGGTTGAGACGTGAAGGCTCGCGGACAAGCCAGGTCTCCAGCCGCGAGCGCCACTTCAGGGCGGGCCGTTCCACACCGTGGTGCAGCGTGAGCGATGCGAGCAGCACCGCCACGGCGCCCCCGAACAGTGTGACGGGGTGGAATGCGTCCATTCCATATGGCTCAAGGGCCACTCGGACGCCGTGCTGCACGGCTTTGTGGGTGAGGTAGACTGTGAAGCTCAGCACCGCGAAGGTCCTCGCACCGGGGATGCGGGCGCATACGCGAGAGGCGGTCGGGCCCGCCAGGGCCACGAGTAGCGCCGCGTAACCCACCGACGTCACGGGGAACGCAAGCGTCGTGTGGGCCAGGTATCGGGAGTGCTCTTCGTTCAGCCAGAGCACTCCCCCCAGGCACACGAGTCCCACCAACGCCAGGCCGCCGGCACGAGCCCCTCGCGTCCAGCGCTCCCATGCCGCGGGCCGGAAGACGCGCAACGCCGCGAGCAGCACGCCGCACATCAGCCCGTCGAGCCGCGCATAGGTCGGGTAGTACAGGAGCGTGTCGTAATCGCGCCACCCGGCATCCCCCGGCCCGAGCATCGAGAAGTGGCGCTGCCACAGGCCCCCCCGCAGGAGCATCCCGGCCACCACCAATCCCACCGAGCCCGCGAGCAGGTGCGGCGCCCGGATGCGCCCGCGCAGCGCGAGCACGGCGAGGGGCAGCAGCAGGTAGAAGTGTTCCTCCACGCACAGCGACCACGCGTGGGAGAAGCCGTTCCGGCGCAGTCCGAAGTTCTGCGTGAAGGTGAGGAAACGCCACGCGGGCGTCACCACGGGGCGTTCGCTCCACCCGGGGAGGAAGAGATACAGCGCCACCACGATGAGATAGGGAGGAAGGATGCGCAGCGAGCGCCGCAGGTAGAAGCGCTTCAGCGATGGCGTCTCGCCGCGCGACACCGGCTCCAGGAGCTGCGAGCCGATGAGGAAGCCGCTCAGCACGAAGAACAGCTCCACGCCCGTCCAGCCGAAGTTGGCGAGCATCCGGTAGGTCTCTTGGCCTTCGGGGCGCGGGTAGTGGAAGAGGACGACGATGAGGATGGCCAGGCACCGGAGCAGGTCCAGGCCGACGAGGTGGCGCGGTTCGGTGGCGTTCAGCAGCGTCGGCTTTCAGCAGAGGGGATGCGCTGGATTCTAGGGGACATCAGCAGCAGTTCGTCAACGGCGATGAGGGCCGCGTCAGCTCGCACGCGCGTAGCGCCCTGGAGACTGGCCCACGTGCCGGCTGAACGCCGTGGTGAAGGTGCTTGCGGAGCTGTAGCCAACGCGCTCGGCGACCTCGCTGATGGTGAGCTCCCGGTCGCGGAGCAAGCCCCTCGCGACGGCCATCCGCCAGTCCAGCAGGTACTCCATGGGGGGCAGGCCCACCGTGCGCGTGAAGCGCTCGAAAAACGCCGAGCGTGAGAGCGCCGCGCACTTCGCGAGCTGCGCCACCGTCCACGGACGGTTGAGGTGACGGTGCATCTGCCGTATCGCAGGCGCGAGCCGCGCATCCGCCAGTCCCCGCAGGAGCCCTGGAGGCGTGTCGTCGCTCGACGTCGACCGCAGCGCCTCGATGAGCAGCAACTCCACGAGCCGCGTCAGGACGAGCTCACGGCCCGAGCGCTGCTGGCTTGTTTCGTCGCTGACGAGCCGGACCATCACGGCGAGCCGCTCCACGCCGCGTACGTGCACCAGCGCCGGGAGCAATGACACCATCAGGGCCGCGTCAGGCGAGTCGAAGTCGAAGTAACCACCGAGCAGGCGCACATCCGGCCGGCCGCCGCGCCTGCCGTGACGCACCTCGCCCTTGGCGGAGGGCGCCACCTTGGGGTCGACGCGCGCGGGCATCACCGGCTCGAAGCCCGAGATGGTGAAGCCCGGCGTTGCCGGCAGGAGGACGAAATCGCCCGCCTCCAGCGTGATGGGCGCCTGTCCGTCAACGGCCAGCCGGCAGCGCCCTTCAAGCACGACACAGAAGCTCGGCTGACCAAAGTCCGAATAACGGACGCCCCAGCTTCCAGCGCCGCTGATGCCTTTCGAGAAGACGGCTCTTGGCTGAAGCAGTGCGATGACTTCAGTGAGCGGATCGGTCATGGCTGGACTCTAACAGAAGAAATACGGACTCCGTGTGGTGGAGCGTCCTGAATGTCGCAGCTACCTTGCGAACATCGACGCCGCGCGAATCGCGGCAGGGAGTCGGCATGAAGGCAATGTACGAATTGAACGAGGCGCAGGACGAGACGCCCGTCGGCGGCGAATTCCATACGGAGGGGCGCTCATGAAGACGGTGCTCATCACCGGGTGCTCCTCCGGCTACGGACTTGAGACGGCACGCCACTTCCACGCCCAGGGCTGGAATGTGGTCGCGACCATGCGAACGCCGCGGGAGGATGTCCTGCCACGCTCGGACCGCCTGCGCATGGTGCCACTCGACGTGACGAAACCCGAGAGCATCGTTGCCGCGCTGGAGGCGAGCGGGCCCATTGATGTGCTCGTCAACAACGCCGGCATCGGGCTCATGGGCGCCTTCGAGGCCACGCCGATGGCGACGGTGCGTGAGGTCTTCGAGACCAATGTCTTTGGTGTCATGGCGATGACGCAGGCGGTGCTGCCGCAGTTTCGCGCACGCAAGTCGGGGGTCATCGTCAATGTGACCTCCAGCGCGACGCTGGCGCCGATGCCACTGGTGGCCGTCTACACCGCGAGCAAGGTGGCCATCGAAGGGTTCACCGCGTCGCTCGCGTTCGAGCTCGAGGCCTTCAACCTGAGCGTGAAGCTCGTCGAGCCTGGCTATTGCCCGGACACCCGCTTCACGAGCAACGGCAGCTCCAGGATGGAAGGACTGTTTCCCGAACCGTATGCGCCCTTTGCCCAGCACATCTTCGCTTCGCTCGGACAGCCGGCCGCGATGACGCGCGCACCCGACGTGGCGGAGGCCGTCTGGCACGCCGCGAACGACGCGTCCGGAAAGCTCCGCTTTCCCGCGGGGCCCGACGCTGTGGCACTGGCCCGTTCGGCGTAAACTGGCGCGAGGAGGCTTGGACCTCGCGCTGCGTGGACTCCAGGCACCGGGGCGCCCGGTCTTCACGGCGGCCCATCGGACCGGACCTGCTGAAGGTCTCCCAACAAGAGAGAGCAGGAGCGGACCGGCGCCCAGGTTCAAACGCGATGGCCGCCGTCGGCGTCGTCGGTGTCCGCATGGATGCCGGCCCCGCCCATTCCGAGGCCTCCAGCACCACCACCGGCGGCACCTCCGCCCCCTCGTCCACCACCCTTGTCGCCGCCCTTGCCCCCTCCTCCACCGCTGGGGCGCACGGGGCCCTGGTCGGGAATCGCGAGCCCGTGAGGGATGGGCTCAAGGTCAAGCGCCCGGCGGATGAAGTCGCGCAGCGACACGACCAGCCGCGCGGTGCCGACCTTGCGCCCGGCGACCATGTCCGCGGCAGCCTCCGCGGCGAGCCGCACCTGCTCCTCGGTGCCGAGCAGCATCACATCCGACAGCGCCGCCTCGACCGCGTCGCGCGTGCGCCGACGGCGTTCGAGCGCCGGGTGGTCGAGCGGCGATGCAAGCACGAGGCTCGGGTCGGGCTCCTGCTCGAGTGGCTCGCCAGCCGCGAGCCGACGGCGCATGTCGCGCAGGTGGGTCGGGTCCACGACGAGCTCACCGGTGAATGAGCCGCCGAGCGTCTTGTATGCGGCAATCAGCGTCTTCAGCCGCTCGTTGATCTGGCGGTTCTCGCGTTCGCGTCGGCGCTGCACGGTCTGCATCACCAGCAGGCGAAGGCTGACGACGACCAGCGACACCAGCACGAGGCTGGCCAGCGTCGCCGCGAGGCCCCGCCAGGAAGTGAAGTCGAGCGAACTCATCATCGGCGCGACGATAGCGCGTCCACCGCATGGCCGCCTCGACGCGCTCGCGTGTGCCGCTGCCCCAGCTTGCTGAGAAGGTGCCTCCGAACCAGGCTGGCGCATCCTCGCGCGTATCGGCGACTTCCGCACCGGGTACCTCAACGCCGCGTCCTTCGGCCTCGACGCCGCCAGGGCAGGCTCCCCTTACGCCAGCGTGCCGCAACGCCTTTGAGCCCGCCGACGTCAGCGCGCCCGCGTTCCGGAGGCTGGCTTCCTCGCAGCGCTCTTCTTCCTGGCCGAAGCGGCCTTCGTCTGCTTCGCGGCTACCGGATTCCCTTCTCCGCGCGTTGCCTTCTTCGCGGCTGCCGGCATCCCCGCTCCGCGCGTCGACTTCTTCGTGGCGGCCGCCTCCATCGCCTTCCGGGCTTCGGTCTTCTCACCTTTCCTCAGTGCGAGCGCCGCGGCGATCCACTCCGGTGCGTAGCTCGAAGTGCAACCCTTCGGAATCGGCCGCGGGTCCCAGCGGCCAAGGCGCTCGCCGATGGCGATGGCCTCCGAGGTGTACGCGGGCAGGTGGAGGCCAATCCAGACCAGGCAGAAGTTGAGGCCCTCCTTCACCCGGTACGGAGCGTCCGGGAGTTCACGCTCGATGCGTCCGAGCGTCGCCCCGACATCAAGCTCCTTCTCGAGTCCTCGGGCGATGCGCCCTGCAAGCAGCTTCCATCCCGCGCGGCGAGGGAGCTCCTTCTTGCCGTCCATCCACTTTGCCTCGAGCTTCGGGGCGACAGGCGCATGCACGAGTACGCGACCGACAAGCTCGTCGACCAGGTTCGCGTTCGAGAGCGGCTCGAGGAGCCCGCGTGCCTCCTTCTCGGTGAGCGCCGAGGGGTCGAGCAGCATGCACGCGAGGATGCGCGCATCGTGATTGCCCGTCTCCCACAGTTCCAGCCCGAGCCCGTGGTTCGTCCCCAGCGTCGCCGCCAGGGCACGGAGCTTGCCGAGCAGCACGCCGAAGACATTGTCGCTCACCCCGTCGCGCACGTAGCGCTGGCGCACCTTCTCGTCACCTTGGCTCTCGAGCTGCTTCATCACCTGGGACAGCGTCATCGTTCTCGGCATGGGGAGCACCTCGGCGGGCGGTGGATGGCGAGCGGCCGGAAGGGTGGCACGGCAGGCCCCCTCGGTCGAGGGCCGCGTCCAGTCACCGCCACCGCGCGTGACAGGCGTGCACCCCAACGAGGCCGCGCCGCCCGTCCACCGGCCGAGAGCATCCCTCGGGAGCCCCCTTCACCAAGGGATGGAGCCGTAAATCCCCGCCTGGCAATTCGCCGTTCCCCTCGGGAGGCACTTGTTACTGCCCAGGTAGTAGGCGCAATCCTGGGTGTCGTTGGCCTTGTTGGGGTCGGCGAAGCCATGCCGGTCACACTCGGCGATGTTGCCATCCCAGGTGCTGCAGGCCCACGTCTCGGAGTTCGCGGGGTCATACTCCCAGCTCATCCCCGCCTGGGCATTCGGCGTGCCACGCTCCCGGCAGGTATTGCTTCCCAGGTAGTAGGCGCAGTCCTGGGTATCGTTCGCCGGGTTGGGGTCCGCGCTGCCATGCTTGTCGCACTCGGTGATGTCCCCGTCCCAGTAGCGGCAGGGAAAGGACTCGTCGGACAGCGGGGCACAGGTCTCTTTGTTGCTGCATCCGCCACCCGCCTCGAAGGTGGCGTATGCGTTCCAGAAATCATCCGATGCGCTCGGGTTGTTCGTCTGATTGGCGTAGAAGCCAATATAGTCGTGCCAGACACAACCACCGCGTGCGCATGGCTTTCCCGACGTCTCGCCGCAAACCCAGTACCAATGCGTGCAATACGGCCCACAGGTGCCAAAGCAGGGGTCGTTGAAGGCGTTGACGGGGTATTTGCCATCCTCGCAGGTCCAATCGGGTTGCAGTGAGTTCTCCTCCTGCAATGGCGCGCCGACATCCCGGATGCCGCCAGCGTCCGCGACGGCCATCGCCAGCAGGTGCAACAGCAGACTCGAGGGTGCGCTGGCGCCCGTGTAGCCCTGCTCTCCGAGCTGCCGGGACAGGTAGGGCAACAGCCGCGCCTCCGGGTACTTGAGGAAGCGCTGCAACTCCTCCGCCGCGCCGTTCGAGGAACGCGAGGGGTTTGATGTGCCCGTCTGGGACAGGGTACGCACCTTCTGGCTCGCCGAGGACCGCGTTTCTCCCATCGCGACAACCACCCGGCCCGCGTCCGTTTGAGCGCTCTCGAACAAGACGAAGCCGTCGGCGCGGTAGACGCCCACCCGGTCGGGCCGCACCGTGAAGCGGATGCGGAGGCCGCCTCGCTCGAACTGTCCGGAGGCATGGTCGCCCCCCTTCTCCGTGAACACCAGCTGCTCGGTGAGCTTCTCGACCGGCGCCCCCTCTTCATCCCCCCGTGACAACGGCTCATCCCTACCGACACAGGCGGTGGACAGGATTGACAGCATGGACAGCGTGACCATCGCAAGACCTCCACTTCTTCGCATAGCCCCTCCAGGCATGAGGCCCTCGTGAACACCCGAAACAAAAACATCCACGTACGAGCAGGGCCCGAGTCCCCTTGCATCCGGGCTCCGCGACAACGAGGCGCAACCGCTCATGGCTGGAGCCGGACGCGAACCACCGACAAGGGAGGGACGGCCACCGTGAAGGGGTTGTTCGACCCGAGCACCTCGATGGGCACGGGCTGCCCGGCGGCGGGCACGTGGGTGAAGGCGCGCTGGGTGTAGTCCGTTGCCCGGAGGGTGACCGTCGACTTGCGCAGCAGCGTCGCGACGTTCAGGTCCTGGAAACGCACCGAGGCGTTCGCCGTCGCGGTGTGATGCCGGTTGATGAGGAAGACATAGAGCGAGCCCCCGTCGGCGCTGCGCCCGGCATGCGCCGTGAGGAAGTTCACGGCCTTTCCTCCTGGGAGACAGCCGTACCCCGTGCAGCCCGGCGACGCGGGGAGCACCCAGTTCGCGGCAGGCGCATTCACCGATGCCGGCAGGAAGGTGCCCCCCGCCAGGACGCTGGTATGCCGGAAGGCATCCCCCTGGGGATTGAGCTTCGCCGCGGCCCCCGCCCCCGTGGAGATGCCGCAGTCGCCCGGGTCGAACGCATGGTAGTTGGACGAGCTCACGCCCCCACGCGCCATCCGGAAATAGGAGTCCGCCACCATCATCCCGTGCTCGACGGTCGACACGGCGGCCACCGGTGGACTCCAGGCCGTGCTCTCGTAGAACTGCACGTTGTCCACCAACATGTCCACGGGCGAGGGGTCCGTCGGCCAGTGCTGGGCATACTTGCGGAGCCGGAACACGACCTGGAGTTGCGTCGTGTCAGCGAAAGTCGTCCCCGTGAGGGTGACGCCCTGCCACTCCCCCGCCTTGATGGATGCCAGCCCACCCTCCGCGATGTGGTGCCATTGATGTGCGCCGGCATTGCTCTGCTGGAGGATGATGGAGCCGTACAGCGGCCTGGCCATCTTCACGTACGCCGTCACGGTGACGCGCTTCCCCGGAGGAACAGCCGTCAACTGCTGGGTTTGCACGATGTCCGACGCCGCGCCCGAATGCGCCGTCAGCGCGATCCGCAACGCCGTGGTGCCGTGCTGGGGCTGCGTGGTCACCGTGTTCCAAGTCCCCGTGTTGGGCTGCTGCTGCCAGAACCCCCAGGAGGCCGTACCACTTTCAAAGGAACCATTGAGCACCTGGACCGGCGGAGAGACCTGGTTCATGCGACCGTTCGGCCAGCACTTCATGTTCCACTCGGTCAGCGCGAGCCCCGCCCCCGCATAGTCCGCGGTGCGCTTGGAGAACAGGGTGGGCATGACCGCCTCCGGCCAGAAGGCCCCCATTCCCTTGAACACGTTGGCGTAGTTGTTCGCGAGCGGCGAGTACCCCGCGTAGGAGTACGCATGGTCCGTCACGCCGCTGAAGCAGGCCCCACCCTGGCAACTCCGGTCCGCGAGCAGCCGCTTCACCATGGCGGTCCAGGCCACGTCCGCCGGCACGTTCGTCTCCCCCGTCATGTTGTTGCCCGTGGTGGGGTGCCCCACCAGCAGCATCCTGACATTGGGGTCGATGGCCTTCAGCGCCCGGGCGAAGGCCAGGGCGACATTGGCGTATTCATCCGGCTTCCATCGATTGTTCGGATCGCTTGGAACCGAACTCCCCCAAGGCTCGTTGCCCAGCTCGAACGTGCGCAGCACGTTGCCATGACGGCGAAGCAGCTCCTGGGCATCGTCGAGCAGCCGGGCCAGCCTCTGGGCCTCGGTGGGATAGGTCGTGGGCTGGGGGTACCTGGAAATCCATCCACAGGCGTTGCGATATCCCCGCGTCTCCACGTTGAGCTGGAAGATGGGCTCCGCGCCCAGTTCAGAGGCAATCGCCAGGAAATCCGGCACGGGCATCACATCCCAGGCGACGTCTCCACCGCCGTAATCGGAGAAGTACATCTTGTTCGCACGCCAGTCATAGCCGTCTCCGTGGCAGCCGCCTGGGAATCGAATCTGCTTGATGCCCATGCCCGTCAGCGTGGTCCGGCCCGCGTCCGCGGTGGCTCCGAACCTCGCGTAGAAGTCAGCCTTGGTCCGTGCAACGGAGCCCACCAGGTTCATGCCCCAGAGGGCACGCGGAGCCGTTCGGGCGCCCACGCCGTTGACCGTCACCGTGGCCGCGAAGGCGTTGTTCGGAATGCTCGGCATCCCCACCCCCGGTGACGCGGGAGGCGTGACCCGGCACGTCCTGTTCGTGGACCAGACGGCCGTGTTGTTCCGGTAGAGCACGAGGTTGCAGTCATCCTGGATGCTCAAATAGGCCCCCGTCTGACCAAAGGTCTGCGAATTCCAGACGGCCACGCCGCCATTGTAGAGGACGAGGTTTCCATCCCCTTGCATGGCGAGGCTCGTGGTCGGCTGGCCATTGGTGCCGGTGAACCAGAGGGCCCCTTGGCTGTCATAGGCGACGACGTTTCCGTCCGCCTGATGGCTGAGCGTGACAGCGCCATTGCAGGAATAGATGGCCTGGCCACGCGGCAGGGACTCGCCGGGGAGCAAGCGGCCGCAGCCGAGCGGAGCCTGTTGCTCGCCCAGCGTGTCCAGGGGGAAGTCCAAGGCCTCTGGCGCACCGCAGGCGCCAAGGCTCATCAGCAAGGCGAACCAGCCCAGCGACAGCGCGCGAATCGGGGTGGGGTCGTACATGAAACACCTTCCAGCAGGAGGTCCGAAGCGCGCAGTCCCCCAGGAAAGGAGCGGAGATGCGACGCGGAGACCCATGACGGCCCTCTACCCACCAGGACAGGGGCGGGCGCATTTCGTCCCATTTCCACATGACCGCCGGTCAGGGACGCGGCTGCCGGTGCGCGAGCCAGACCTCCAGTTCGCGTCGCTCCCGCTCGGTGCCCTGACGCTCCCGGTTGAACGACTCTTGTGCCTCGTGTGCGAGCGCCAGCGCTCTCGGACGGTCGGCCGTGCCGTCCCATAACGCCTGAGCCAGCGCGAACTGGGCGTTACCCCGCGCCAAGGGCGTCACCTCCCCCTGCCTCGACAGGGCGACCGCCTCTTCCAGGAACTCCAGCGCCGCGGGCGCGCCCCGCATCCGCCGGGTCACCTCCCCCATCGCCGCCAGTGAGGCGACCACCTCCGGGTGCTCCCGTCCCAGCGCCTTCCGGCGCAGCTCCAGCGCCTCCGCGTAGGACTGCTCGGCCGGCGCCCACTGCCCGAGGTTCGCGTGCGCGTCACCCATGCGCGTCAACACCTCGTCCACGCGCGAGTGGGCGTTTCCATGGACCTGCTTGAGCCCCGGCAACGCCCGCGCATAGTGGGTCAGCGCATCGTGCGGCCTCCCCTGGCGTTGCAGCGCATCCCCCAGGTTCACCCGAACCATGAGCGTCGTCGGATGGTCACCGCGTCCGAACTGCTCGCTCAGCGCCAGCGCCTGGGTGTAGCGGGCCACCGCGGCCTCCACGCGCCCCATCAGCCGGAGGGTGGTCCCCAGGTTGTCGAGGGCTTCGATGAGCCGCGGATGCTCGGGTCCATGAGACAGCGACAGCAGCCGCAAGGCCTCCTCGTGGTTCTTCAGGGCCTGCTCGTGGAGTCCCTTGCGGTTGAGCACGCTGCCGATGCGCATGAGGGGCTCGGCGAGTTTCGGATGGGTCTCCCCGAGCGCGGACTTCCGGGCGACCAGGGCCACGCGGTATTCCAAGAGGGCCGCATCGTGAGCATTCTTGCGCGCGCGCAGGTCGCCACGGGCCAGATAGAGCTCACCCGCCGCGTCGGTGGTGAGCATCGCCTCCATCCGCTCCAGCGCGGCATCCGCCATCGAGGCGGCGTACACGGCCTCCTCGTAGCGGAGCTTGCCATCCAGTTCCACGCCGATGAGCCCCGTCGTCGCGCGAAGCAACAGGTTGTCATCCCGGCCGGCCAGCGCCGCGCACTGTGACGCGCGGAACGCCGCCGAGGACGCGTCGTAATGGCCCCGCGCCTCCTCGATGAACCCGAGCAGGAGCTGCGTGGCTGCCTCGTCGGGCCGATAGCCCAGCTCCCGCACGCCCTCCAAGACTTCGCGAGCCAGCGTCCTCGCCTTCTCCTGCTGTCCCGCCTCATGAAGCGCGGTTGCCTCGGCGAGACGGACCTGCAGGACGGACAGCCGTTGACGCTGCACCGGCGACCTGGGCAGTGGAACCACGCTCGCCAGCGACGCGCCGTCCGCGCAGGGCTGGATGTCAGGGAGGGCGTTCGCGGATTCGGTGGCCCACGACAGCACGGCCGGGTCCGCGCGCAGCATCAGGTCCACCGCGGCGTTCAGCGCGCTCCAGCGCCGGGACAGACACGCGCTGCGGAGGTCCAGCATCTGTTCGGACTGCCCCCCTCTCAGGTACGTCGCCTCGCAGGCGTCTCGCTCCATGGCCAGGAGCGCGGCGGCATAGTCATCCAGTTGCTTCGCCGTGAGGTGCCAGGTCTGTGCCGCCCACCGCAGCCCCGAGCCCATGAACACGGCTTCGAGCCGCGACTTGCGCTGCGCATCCCACGTCCCCGCCAGCCGCTGCTCCAATCCCGCGCAACGCGTGCTCTCTCTCAGCCAGAAGCCGGAGAGGACGCCCAGCGCCGTGGCGACACCGATGCCCGCGCTCACCCACCGCCAGCGCTCCCAGCGCGACTTGCGGGAGAGCTTGGACAGCAGCACCTCCATCGAGGGGTGGCGCGCCTCTGGAGTGGGCGCCAGGCCTTTCAACAGGAGCCGGCGGATCCGCGCGGGGACACGACTGCCCGCCGGGGACGGAGCCGCGTGATTTCGGATGGCGCGGCGGAGTTCCTCGGGCGTGCCTCCAGGAAAGGGGCGCTGCCCATAGAGCGCCTCGAAGAGCGTGACGCAGAAGCTGAACTGGTCACTGCGCGCGTCCGCGGTGTGCCCATCCAACTGCTCGGGTGACATGTACGGCAGCGTCCCCACCAGGGCCCCGTGCAAGGACATCCTCCGGGCGCGCGCCTCCGTGCGGCCCACCTCGGTGGCCGTGAGCGGCGGCTCCAACTCCTGCGTCAGCCGCGCCAGGCCGAAGTCGGTGACGCGCACGCGGCCATCCGTGCCCACCAGGACGTTCTCTGGCTTGAAGTCCCGGTGCACCAGACCGCGCGCATGCGCCGCGGCCAGCCCCCAACCCGCCTGGAGGCAGCACGACAGGACCTCCTTCCAATCCCGGGGCTCGGCACGCGACCAGCGCCGCAGGGTGGTGCCCGAGACGAAGTCCATGGCGATGAACACGCCCCCCCGGTGCTCGCCGACGTCGTGGACCGTGACGACGTTCGGGTGGGACAGCCGCGCGAGCGCTTGCGCCTCACGCGACAGGAGGGCCTTCGCCTCGTCCCGTCCCTCCCCGCTGCGCAGGTCTCCCCGCAGGAGCTTGAGGGCCACCTTCCGGTCCAGCTCCGGGTCGTGCGCTGCGAAGACGACGCCCATGCCCCCCAGCCCCAGGTGCTCCTGAATGACATACCGCCCGACCTTCGAGCCCGGTGTCAGACGCTCCTCCGAGGGCATTTCGGGAGCGTCGACCTGCTCGTTCCCTGCCAGCAAGGCCACCATTTTCCGGCAGGTGACACACGCGTCCAGGTGGCCCTCCAGGAGCGCCAGCTCATCGCGCTCCAGGAGCCCCTGCACCAGGTCCTGCAGCTGCGCTTCATCGGGACACGGCACCGCTGGCGTCGTGCCGTGCATGTGGTTCACCTCCCGCCCCAGGTGCCCATGCAACGCAAGGCATCGGGGTAGAGTGGCACGACATGAACGGTGAGTTGACCTTGAGCGAAGCCTTTCTTCGCGGGGCCCCGCCCCCTGCCGCGACGGACTGAGAGGCATCCCAGAGCTGGAAGGCATCCTGGAGGGGCTCATCAAGCGGGCACGGCAGACCCATCCCACCCTGCCCTTCGAGTCCGTGGACTTCATGGGCTACATCGCGGCCCGTCTGCCCTCGAAGGGAGACCTGGGCACGGCCCTGGACTGCGTGCGCGCCGAGGAACTGCTGCTGGCCTACGCTTGCGTCCAGGGCGACCCCCACGCGCTCGCGTACCTGGACCGGCAGGTGTTCTCCCAAGTCCAAACCTGGTTCCCGGGACAGGACTCCGCCGTGGTCGCGGAGATAGGCCAACGACTGCGGCAGAGGCTGTTGATGGCGGCGCCTCCGGCCGTTCCGAAGCTGGCCACCTTCACCGGGCGCGGAACGTTGACACGGTGGGCCCGCGCCATCGCCATCCGGCTGCTCGCCGATATCCAGCAGGAGCGTTCGAACCCCGTCCCGCTGAGAGACATCACGCCGGAGAACGACGCGCTGGTCGGCTGCGATCCGGAGCTCGACTTCATCCGGGGCCGCTACGCGGAGCCCTTCCGGTTGGCCTTCCAGGAGGCCTTGGGGGCCCTCACGCCTCGCGAACGAAACCTGCTGCGCCTGCACCATTTGGACAACCTGTCGGTGGACTCGGTGGGCACCATGTACCAGACGTCCCGGTCCACCGCCGCGCGGTGGATCGCCAAGGCACGCCAGCACCTGCTGGAACGCACCCGTGATGCCCTTTCCGCGCGTCTCGCACTGGAGCCCCGAGAACTGGACAGCTTGATGGCAATGCTGCCCAGCCACCTGGACATCAGCATTCATCGACTCCTCCAGCCCTGAGTTCGGGATGAGAGTCCCCTTCGGCGCGTAAGGAATGCTACGGCTGCGTGGCGAGCCACGTCAAAGCCAGATGCCCCCATCCTTCGCGGAACCCGCGCGGCAAGCCTGTTCCCGCGCTCAGGATGCGCGAAGAGGCCATGCGTTCCCGTACGACGGACGAAGGTGACGACGTCTCCGGCAGGCCCTGCCCCGAGGCGCCCGTCGCGGGTACGCCTTCACGCCCGCCGAATGAGCCGGGCCCGAGGGGCACCAAGCGCAGGCGGTTGGAAGAGTCGTCGTGGCGCGTCGCAGCCCTTCACGGCCTGCGCGCGACTCTGGAGCCCCCGGGCTGAAGCGGGGGCATTGCTCCACGGTGATACGGAAGGCGCGTTCGGTGTCCTATGGAGCCGAGGAGCTGACGCCCCGGCTGGGGCGAGACTCCTCGGGCTCCAGCGTCAACGGGGACGGGAAGAAGAGCAGGTCCTGCGGCGGCGCGAGCAACATGCGTCCTTCTTCGTTCTGGACCCAGGGTGTGCATTCCCAGGGAGCCGAAAACATCAGGCCACCTGTCCAGAGCCGAAGACGGTACGAATGTTCTAATCGCCCTCCGAATCAGAACGTGATGGTGGCGACGACAGTGTCGTTGTAGGTGCCAGAGGGAACGTTCTGGCCGCGCGGAACCGTGCCGTACACCAGCACGGGGACGGGCAGGCCCGTGCCGAGGAACGGGAGGCCCGTGCCAGCGGTGTTGCCCCACACGATGAGCCGGGTGACGTCCTGGTACAGGCTGTACGCGAGGTAGTCCGCCGACGCCGTGTTGCGCATCCGGCGCAGCGGCGCCGCCTCGGTCGAGCCCGTGGCCGGGTGCAGCCCCTGGCCCAGGGTGATGACCGCGGTGCGGAGCAAGGTGCACTGCACGCTCAGCGTGCCCGTCCCAAACAGGTCAACGCCCAGCGCGGAGTTGACGATGATGGGGTCATACGTGCCGAAGTTCAGCGTGCCGCCGCCGATGCCGGAGCCGATGCTGCAGGCGCCTCCCACGTTGGCGGTGACGTTCAGGTTGGCGGTGGCGGTGGCGGCCTCGGCCGGAGAGAAGGCAGCGAGGGAAGCGGCGGCGGTGACGGCGGCAACGGCAGTCTTGATAGCGTTCATGGATGATGCTCAATCGAGCGGCCGGTTGATTCCGGCGACGGCGGCGCGTTGCAACGGGCTCGCCAGTCCTTGAGCAATCCTGCGCGCCCTCCCTCCGGCGCATGTCGCACGCAGGCCCGCCGTGCGTTTCCAGGCAATGCGCGAAAGCGATTCCTTGTTTGTTTTTGCGGCGAAACGCATACATGTTCCTGAAGGGAGCCCTTCGGGGAGGGACGGACAGGCGCATGAGCCACCCGAATCCGTTGGCACGCGGATTCCAGAGGCGGCACATGTCCCTCTGGGAGAACGCGGGTTGCCTGGCGAGGAAGCAGAATGCCCGCTGAGGGTCCCCTCGCGAGTCCATGCGCAGTGGCGTCCAGCCGATGACACCGGCATGCGACGCTGGATGGAAGTGAACCGCCGACGGGAGGCTGCACTGAGCCGGCCCGAGCGCTGGGCATCCACCAGTGCCCCGGGGTGCGCTTTGTCAGGTAGCGCGTCGGCAGAGCAAGGAGGGGCAGCGCTCAACTGCCCCCTTTCACGCGACATCTGCTTTGACGCGCACCGGACTCGTCCTCACGAGCGGGTACGCCGCTGGGGGGTCGCCGCGACCTCCTGATCGAACCTGGGCGCTGCTTTGCGGGTGCTCCGCGGTCCTCCTCCCTGCGGGGCGCGTGCTCCGCGACGTATCGCGAGCGGAGCGTCTCCCGTCTCGCGGCGGAAGATGCGCCGGAATGCCGCAGGGTCGGCATACCCCACGCGGGCGGCGATCTCCTCAACGGAGTCATTCGTCGTTTCGAGCAGGTGCACGGCGCGGGAGATGCGAAGGCGCTGGGCCATCCGAAAGGGCGTCGTACCGAGGGTCGCCTGGACCCGACGCACCAGCGTGCGGGGCGACGTCGCCGTGGCCCGTGCCATCTGGTGAAGCGAGAGCTGCCGCCCGACGTTCGCCAGCACGAACGCCTCGAGCGCGAGCACCGTGGGGTCCGAGCTGCGAATGTGCTCTGCCACCATGTAACGCGCCTGCGACGTGCGTTCGTCGAGCACCAGGAACTTCGCCACCTGGTGCGCGAAGGAGGCGCCCGCCGTGCGCGCCACGATGCCAAGCATCAGGTCCGCGTGGGCCAGCGCCGAGCCCGCGGTGAGCACGTCGCCAGCGTCGACCACCATCTTGTCCGAGCGAAGGGATACCCCTGGGAAGCGGCGGGCGAATGCCGGGCCGAGCCACCAGGTCGTCGTCGCCTGCCGTCCATCAAGAACTCCCGCCGCCGCCAGCAAGAACGTCGCGGAGCAGGATGCGGCCACCGTGACGCGCTTGCGGGCCAGACGCACCAACATCTTGAGCCCGCGCTGGATGTCCTCCCGAGCCAGGAGCGCATCCAGTTGGGCCTCCGTCGCCGCCCCGAGTCCCGGCAACACCAGCACGTCCCCCTGTCGCAGCCCGCGGAGTGTCAGGGGCCCATCGACTGCGAAGGTGCGGCCGGTACCGGTACGGACCGTCCGGCCAGTCAAGGACACCACGCGTTGACGGAAGGCCCGTTCTGGAACATGGGGAACGGTGCGTTCCGCTCGGGCGAGCCGGACGGCGGCCCCGACGACCTCCAGGGCGACGCCCAGCGGGCCATCCGCGACCCCATCGAACACCAGGTGAGCAATCACCTGGCGAGAATAGACCGGATGTTGTCATTCCCGCCATCTGGCCTCCAGCCGTGCGCTCCCCCATCGTTCATCGCTGAAACACGCCGGAAACGCCCGGCGAGCCGCGGCGGGCGAAGTCCCGCGCGCATCCAGACAGGAGACGGCATGACGACGACAGGTCCCGAGGCAGACGATTCTCTCGATGACTTCGAGCACCGTGACATCACCTTGGAAGGGCAGCGGAAAGTCGTCCATGTCAGCGGCCGAGGCCCCGCGGTCATCGTCATGGCGGAGATGCCTGGCATCAGCCCGCACGTCGCGCGCTTCTCACGATGGGTGCGCGACGCAGGCTTCACGGTCTACATGCCCTCCCTCTTCGGTCGAGACGGGGCGTTCCCCCGGGCGGAGGAAGGCCGCGCCGTCATGCAGCGAGCCTGTATGAGCGCCGAGTTCCGGGCGTTTGCCGCCAACACGTCCAGCCCTGTGACGCGCTGGCTGCGTGCCTTGGCGAGTCTCGCGCATGGGGAGTGCGAGGGACCGGGCGTTGGTGCGATAGGCATGTGCTTCACCGGGAACTTCGCACTCACCATGATGCTGGAGCGCGCGATGCTCGCGCCGGTGCTGTGCCAACCCTCGCTGCCCCTCGGCTCACCCGGCGGACTGGAAATCTCACCGGACGACGCCGCCACCGTGCGGGAGCGCTTGGAGCGTGAGGACTTGACGGTGCTTGCCTATCGTTTCGAGGGCGACCGTTTCTGCACGGCGCAGCGGTTCAAGGCCTATGCGGAAGCGCTGGGCGACCGCTTTGTCCAGCGAGTGCTGCCGTCTTCCGCCGCGCACCCCTCCCCGCCGCCCTTCTTCGCGGAGGTCGTCGGCGGCCCTCACAGCGTCGTAACAGCCCATCTCATCGACGCCGCGGGGGAACCCACCCTGGCGGCCCGGGATGAAATCCTCGCGTTCTTCACGCGGCGGCTGCGCGGGGGCGCCGAAGGCACGCAGTCCTGACACGCGAGTCGCCTCGATGCTGGCACAGGAAGCCGGCGTGCAGCTATCGAGACAGAACAGCGGGGGGAAAGAGAAAGGCCCAGGAATCCCGCTGGGAGTCCGCGAGACTCGTGGGCCTCTCATGGTCGGGGAGACAGGATTTGAACCCGTGGACACGGAGTGCCCTAAACCCGCGACGGCACACGCTCTTCGAAGGATCGTGAGTGAATCCTCGGCAGTTCCACCCGTCACCCGGAGTCCCCTCCAACGCGGCCTGCCCCGGTACGTGGAGCGGGACTTCGCCAAGTACCTGGAATGAGGAGTGCTGGCACATGGCTTCGCGCGGGTGCGCTGCGAGAGTTGCAAGGACGAACTGCTCGTCGCCTTCTCGTGCAAGGGGCGAGGGGTGTGCCGCGCATGTAACGCGAAGCGGGCGCAGGTAACGGCGGTGCACCTGGTGGAGCAGGTGCTGCCGCGCGTGCCCTACCGGCAGTGGACGCTGTCCTTTCCGCATCGGGTGCGGTGGGGGGGACCGTCTCTTTCCTCCAGTTCTTCGGCTCGGCCTTGCAGGTGACGCCGCACGTCCACTCGCTGGTGCCGGACGGCGTCTTCGTGCCAGGGGAGGACGGCGTGCGCTTCGAGGCGTTGCCGCCACCCACGCAAGCAGAGGTGGAGCGGCTGCTCCGCTTGGGCCGACATGTGCCCCGAGGGGCGGCACAGCCTCTGCTCCCGCACGGCGCACAGCCCGCGTGTCACCCTCCTGCGGCCCTTCTTGGCACCTCTTCACCAGCCCGCCGCCCTCAACAGGGCTCCTATCCGTCCGATACTTCGAGTACCTCAAGACGCTGTGAATGGAGTGGGTTTCAGCGTGACCTGTGAGGCCGCCAGGAGAAGCGCGCTTCCTGGCGGACGCACACGCTGCCGAGGCCGTTTCGCTGTCCTGTCCTCCTGGACTGCCCCGCATGGCGTAACGAATGCAACGGAATGACGACACTTGTGTGCCGGGGGATTCCACCCTGGAAGGACCTGGTGCGATTCTTCGGGACCGGGGAGTAGTTTTCCCGCCGATGCGTTACAGGTCTCCAGAGGAGGCCACCTTGGACATCGAGTCGACAGCATCACGTTGGAGGTCGGTCTGGCCGTTGCTTCTCGCCGTCATCGTCGGGCCCCAGGCGGTGGCGGTGCCCGCGGAGGCCGCGCACAAGGTGGGTGACGTCGTCCTCGAGACGGGGACCACGAAGACGCCGGATGGCGAGCCGCTGCGATATGAGCTGGGCACGTTCTACGTCCCGGAGAATCGCTCCGCCCCGGGCAGTCGCGTCATCGGCATCGGATTCGCGCGCATCCGGGCCCAGCGGCCCACCGGGGCGCCGCCCATCTTCGTCCTGCCGGGCGGCCCCGGGCGCTCCTATCTGAACGCGTTCACGGACGGCGACGCCGCCGCGCGCACGCAGCTCGAGGAGATTCTCCCCTACCGGGCCGCGGGTGACGTGGTGGTGGTGGACCAGCGCGGCTACTCGCCGCGCGGCGAAGTCCTGACGATGCCGCGGGTGCCCAGCCCCTGGACCGGCCACGCTCGCTGGCCGCAGAGGCGGAGGCCATGGTGAAGCTGGCCCGCGACGCGGTGGCAGCCCATCCCGGCAAGGACCTCTCCGGTTACAACATCATCGAGTACGCCGAGGACGTCAACGACCTGCGTCGGGCGCTGGGCTATCGCCGCATCACCCTGTCCGGCCAGAGCTTCGGTTCCCAGTGGAGCTTCGCTGTGATGCGGCGCCATCCGGAAGTCGTGGCCCGGGCGCTGCTCTCCGGCGTGGAGCCGCTCGACAACAGCTACGACATGCCGTCGCACATCTTCGCGTCGCTCCAGCGAATCGCCTGGGACGCGGACCAGGCTCCGGCCCTCCGGCCCTACCTGCCCGAAGGCGGCGTCATGGCGGCGCTGCGAACGGTGCGCGAGCGTCTGCTGAGCGGCCCCATCCAGGTCAGCGTCAAGGATGGCGAGACCGGGCAGTCGCGGACGGTGACGCTGGGGCTGGAGGACTTCCAGGGCTCGCTGCTTCGCGCGCCTTCGTCCTGGCCCGCATTCGTCCTCTCCCTCTATCACCGCCACTATGACGACTGGGCGCGCGAGGTCATCGAGCGACGGGAGTACACCAGCTCCCCCGTCCGCATCATCGCGCCGCTCATCGACAGCAGTCTCTCGGTCTCTGCCAGCCGGGGCCATCTGCTGCGCACCGATTCGGGCACGGAGTTCCTCGGCCGCTGGGACTTCGACGCGCTGATGGCCTCCGCGGAGGCCTGGCCGACACCGGACATCGGCGATGCGCTGCGCCTGCCCGTGCCCAATCCGGTGCCGGTGGTCTTCTTCCATGGCGACTGGGACACGGCGACGCCCATCGACAACACGCTGGGCATCCTGCCCTACTTCCCCAATGGCAAGGCCATCCTCGTCCACCGAGGCGTCCACCACACGCGAGGTCCTGTCTTCGCGCGGGAGCCCGCGGTGCTGAAGCAGGTGATTGCCTTCCTCAAGACAGGCGACACCCAAAAGCTGCCCGTGACGGTGTCGTTGCCGGTTCCCGACTTCCAGGTCCCGCCCTTTCCCGCCCCCACCGCACGGGCCCCATGACCCGGGCACAGGGGCTCCGCGAAGCGCCTCCCTTGGCGACGGGGGCGTCCTGCGCAAGCCCCACGAGTCCTGGCAGAGCCAACGCCGACGGGCCGAGGGGACCCGAGCGGCGAAGACCCATCGGGTCCACTTCCAGCTCGCGCAGTGGGAGGTCGCCTCGAATGCATGTTCTCGCCAGAATGACGCAGACGCGGCGGGAGGCATCCCTCACGCACGCGCCCGCTGTCGCCACGCAATGCCAGCCAGCCGGTCGCGACCAGGCGCAAGGTCACTGCGGCCGCGAGCACCGACACCCACGCTCCACGGTGCAGCGCGATGGCTCCGCCGGTCACGGCCATGACCAGCATCGACGCCGTGAATGTCTGGCCCGCGAGGGAGTGTATGCGGCCGCCCTTGCGGCTGGTCATGGCGACAAGCCCGGAGAAGAGCGCGGCACTGCCGACCACCACGTGGATCGCCATCATCGCCTGACTCCTTTCCTGGTGACTGAGGACAAGGGTGCCCCAGAGGGCTCATCCCGCCGGTGGCCCCGCGCCACCACGGAAGGGCCGGCCGCTCTGGCTCCGCATCAAGGAGGGGTGGGGACTCCCGCGTCGTCATCGGCGCGGAGTGGGATCCACCAGCGTTCACCCCCGGAGAGGCCCTCGCGCGGGCTGTAGTAGACCGCCACCGCGCGGCCGAGCAGGTATTCGCGAGGCACGAAGCCCCACATGCGGCTGTCGGAGGAGTTGCCCCGGTGGTCTCCGAGCATCAGGTAGTGCCGTGGTGGCACCTCGACCTCCTGCATGGGGCGCCCCTGAAACGAATCGAGATGCAGCAGGTGTGGCGCACCTGGGAGGTATTCGACACGCGTACCCTCGGGTGTGAGGTCCTGCGGTACGCGCTGCCCGTTGAGGATGACGTGCACTCCGTCGAACGCGACCCGGTCTCCAGGGAGGCCCACCAGTCGCTTGACCAGGACGTCTCCGCTGACCGGTGACTCGAAGACGGCGACATCTCCGCGACGCGGGGCGGTCTCACTGAGCCAGATGTGTGTGAGCGGGATGCGCAGACCGTAGGCGCTCTTGTTCACCGCGAGCCGGTCTCCCACCTGGAGCGTCGGCTCCATGGAGCCCGAGGGCACATGGTAGTGGTCCGCGAAGCTGCCTCGGCCCACCAGGATGATGGCCAGGAAGGTGAGATCCACCACATATCCCACCCACCGCTTCGAACGTGGCTTCTGCTGCACGCGGTCCAATGGTTCCTCCTTGCGTCAAAAGGCCCCTACGCCCGGCGCTCCGAGCGATTGCAGGGGCGCCGAACTGGCCCATCGCTGGGCGGGACTGCTGCGCCGGACGTTCGCGCTGGATGGCTTCGCCTGCTCTCGGTGTGGAGGCCGCAAGAGGGTGCTGGCATACCTGACGGCCCCCCGGTGGGGAGCGCGCCATTCTGGGGCACCTGGCATTGCCCTCGCGGCCTGCGAAGCGGGCCCCGGCACTGCGTCCCCCAGAGCGCGTGGTGTTGAGCCCAATCACCCACAGCGACCTGGAAGCCCATGCCCCTACGGCCTGGATGGGCCGCTCGGGCCGGCATGTGCCCCGAGGGGCGGCACTGCCTCTGCTCCGGCACGGCCCACAGCCCGCGTGTCACCCTCCAACGGCCCTTCTTGGCACCTCTTCACCAGCCCGCCGCACTCAACAGGGCTCCTATCCGTCCTATACTTCCTATAGAGCATGCAGTGCGGCCTGCAGGTCGTGACGGCATCCTTCGCTCACCTGAATCCGGAAGCGTCGCCCCACTCCGCCACGGGGATGAAGCGCAGTCCTTCCGGCGGTGGCGTCAGGGCCAACACCCGGTCCACCACCATCCGGTGGAAGAGGTGCACGGTGTCTTCCTCCAGCATGAAGGCTCGCCGCTCCTCTAGCGGCACCTCCTGGAGCACGGCTTCGTCGAGGACGAGCTTGTCGAGGCTCAGAAGGACGTGCCCCACCTCCGTCTCCTCGAAAACGGAGCGCTGCCGGTCCATACACGGGATGGTCCGCCACATGTGCACCAGCCAGTAGCGCAGCACCGCGTCACCAGCATGAACGTCCGCAGGGACGAACTGGACGCCGGGGAGGTCTGCGGCTTCAAACGCCTCCTTGAGCCGCGTTGAGACGACGGGCGATGGCAGGCTGTGGTGGTCCACCATGACGGGCCGCGGGGGTACGGGCTCCCCCAGCTTGAGCTTCACGGGCGCGCTGACCCTGACCGGTGAAGGCTTCAAGAATTGGAGGTACTCCTGGTCCCACGTCAGCAGCGGGTGCTGCTGGGAACGCTCACGCATCAGGACGAAGTAGTCATCCTGCATCGCCTACGCCCCCACCTGAAGCGCCCGCCGAACGAGAGGTGCCCCTGTGTCCCCATGACGCGAACTGTGCCTGCGCCCGCGTGGGCACGCTCGCCGCGGCTTGTCCTGGATGCTCAATGTGCCCGCACACCCATTGCCGCCAGCCAGGTAATCGAGTCCGTCCGTGGTGAGGCTCCACTGGCCGCTCACCAGTTTGCTGAGAATGGTGCGGCTGAGACTGTCCAACTCCTTCGTGAGCCCGGCCGGTCGGCGCAAAAACGCCCGCGTGCGACGGCGCGGGCAAAGCCAGAGAGCAGCCGTTTCACCGCGTTCGGGTACGCCAGGTCCATGTCGAAGGCCCACCCTCCTGAATGAGGACCGATGTGCACAGGGACGTGGAGCTCGCAGGCAACGGCCATGTCCATGGGCAGCATGACACCATTCTCCCGCCGGTTGATGTCGTAGCCGAAGTCCCGGCAGAACTGCGCCCACTGCTCGTCCTCTGCCATCGCCTCGGAGCAGATGAGGTGGTGGGCGGCAATTGACCACCGCCCCGTGTACCAGGGGTGCTCATCCGCCTTCCTGCCCGCCAGGATGTTGTCACGCAGCTCACGGGAGCTGCCCAGATGGGAGCCCCATCGCCTGGCGAGCGTGTGCCACGGCCCCCCGCAGTACTCGCAGGGCGGCAAATCAAGCGCCTGCGGCCCTTTCTCGGGCTCGGAACCGAACGTCCGGAGCGGAGCGCTGCGAGCGAAGGCGGGCATGCCTGGAATCACACACCCGGCACTCCACCCATTGAATGGCACGCGAGCGCAGGCGAACGCGCACTTTCCTACAGGACACCGCAGCTCACGTCCCGGAGCCGATGCCGGCTCAATGCCTCACCGAGCGGATGAACTGCAAGAGGGGCGTCGGGGCCCCCAGCACCTCTAGGATTTCTTCACGGGTGGCCAGGCCTCGCAGGTGAATGCCGTTGAGGTACCCGTCGCAAATGAAGTCGGCGCCCGAGGCGAGGCCCCACGCCTCACGCTCCCTCAAGCGGGGGCGGAGCCGGGGCTGGAGGAGGAGAGCCCGGCCCAGGCCGCGACGGTGGAGTCGACGATGGAGCGCACGCCGCGATTGGACTGGGCGGGACTGCTGCGCCGGACGGTCGCGCTGGATGTCTTCGCCTGCGCTCGGTGTGGAGGCCGCAGCAAGGTGCTGGCATACCTGACGGCTCTGGTGGGGGCGCGCCATTCTGGAGCACCCGGCATTGCCCTCCCGGCCTGCGAGGCTGGCCCCGGCACAGGCTCCACCCCAGAGCGCCTGGTGTTGAGCCCAAGCACTCCGGTCATCCGGATGCTGGAGGGGCCGAAGCCGAAAGCCCAAAATAAAACGGGCTGGAGACCTTTCGGCCTCCAGCCCGCTTCATGACGTGGTCGGGGAGACAGGATTTGAACCTGCGACCCCTTGGTCCCGAACCAAGTGCTCTACCAGGCTGAGCCACTCCCCGATATGTCGCCTCGCCGGACGGTCCTTCTCGGGACCGGCGAAGTGCGGGCGGTAGTACCCGAGCCGCCCAGCCGAGTCAACGTCCTCGGATCATCTTTTCTTCCACCTGCGCTCTGTCGGCCAGCCCACCAACCGGGCCCCTCCCGGGTGGCCTCCGACTCTGCTTCCCAAGGCCAAGAAATTCCTGTACTCCCGGATAATTTCCCGCCCTGCTATCTTCACGAGGCAGCCACAGCCTTGTTGCACCGCGAAGCCATGACGCCGCCCCCCGTCGTCCTCATCTCCGATGACGAGCCCCTCATCGTCTCCGCCCTCGCTCGCGAGGGGAAGCGGTCCGGGCTGAACTGCATCTCGGACACCACGTCCGAGCGCGTCCTGGAACTCGCCCGCGAGCACCGCCCGGCCGTCATCATCCTGGACATCAACCAGCACCAGGACGGCAGGGACTTGCTCGCCCAGCTCAAGCAGGACCCCAACACCCGCGACTGCAAGGTCATCATCCTCAGCGCCGTCGAGGACCAGTTCACCCGCCACGTCTGCTTCGAGCTCGGCGCCGACGACTACGAGGTGAAGCCCTTCGACCCCACCTTCATGACCCGCGTCGCCCGGCTCGCCTGCTCCGTGGCCCGGCCCCGCACCTGACGGCCGCCGCGCCTCACGGGCGCAGCGAGCGGATGGCCTCCGCGTAGTCCTTCGCGCCGAAGACGTAGCTGCCCGCCACCAACACCGTGGCCCCGGCCTCCACCACCCGCTTCGCCGTGGTGGCGTTGATGCCACCGTCCACTTCGATGTCCACGTCCTTCAGCCCGCGCGCATCCAACATCCCGCGCAGCCGGCGAACCTTGTCCACCGTGGACTCGATGAAGCCCTGCCCACCGAAGCCCGGGTTCACACTCATCACCAGCACCATGTCCACGTCGCCCAGCACCTCTTCAATGGCCGACAGCGGCGTGCCCGGGTTCAACACCACCGCCGGCTTCGCCCCGGCGTTGCGAATCTGCTGAAGCGTGCGGTGCAGATGAGGGCTCGCCTCCACGTGCACCGTCAGCACGTCCGCCCCCGCCTTCGCGAAGGCCTCCACGTAGCGCTCCGGCTCCACAATCATCAGGTGCACGTCCAACGGCTTCGTCGCCACCCGCTTGATGGCCTCCACCACCACGGGGCCAATCGTGATGTTCGGCACAAAGCGGCCATCCATGACATCCACGTGAACCCAATCCGCACCGGCGGCTTCAATGGCGCGGACCTCCTCGGCCAAGCGGCCGAAGTCACAGGACAAAAGCGAAGGAGAGATGCGAACGGGGCGGCGGCTCATGCGGCGCTTCATAACCGCAACCCGCTCGCGGACTAAGGCAGAACGCATCGCGGCGACGTCCACCAGACAGCCAGGGACCTGCCAGGTGGGCCCCTTGAGACGTCTCACTGTCTACCCGTGCTAGAACTTTGTAGCCCTTCGCGGCCGTTGGCCGCTTCTCACGGAGCCGCCCGGTGCTCGCCCACCCCGCCCCTCAGCTAGAGCTCAACCGCCGCCTGGCGAAGCTCACGTCCATCCTGGATGTCGCGAAGGCGATGAGCGCCGAGCGCGACCTCGACCTGCTGCTGCCGCTCATCCTCTTCGAGGCCACCAAGGTGGTGGAGGCGGACCGCTGCTCGCTCTTCATCCTGGACCGCGAGCGCAACGAGCTGTGGAGCAAGGTGGCCCAGGGCTCCAAGAGTGAAATCCGCCTTCCGGTGGGCAGCGGCGTCGCCGGACAGGTGGCCCAGACGGGCGCCGTCATCAACATCCCCGACGCCTACGCCGACGCCCGCTTCAACCGCTCGTTCGACGTCTCCAGCGGCTATCAGACGAAGACCATCCTCTGCGTCCCCATGCGCGACGCGGGCGGCGAGGTGACGGGCGTCATCCAGGCCCTCAACAAGCTGGACAGCGCCAGCTTCAACGCCGAGGACGAGGAGCTGCTGCTCGCCCTGGGCGCCCAGGCCGCGGGCGCCATCGAGAACGCCCTCCTCCACGAGGACATCAACCGCCTCTTCGAGGGCTTCGTCTCCGCCTCCGTCGTCGCCATCGAGTCCAGAGACCCGTCCACCGCCGGCCACTCCGGCCGCGTGGCCGACCTCACCGTGGCCATGGCCCAGGCGCTGGAGCACCTGTCCACCGGCCCCTACGCCCACACGCGCTTCTCCGCCGGGGAGATTCAGGAGCTGCGCTACGCCTCGCTGCTGCACGACTTCGGCAAGGTGGGCGTGCGCGAGCCCGTGCTGGTGAAGGCGGAGAAGCTCTACCCGCATGAGCTGGAGGGCCTGCGCGCCCGCTTCCAGCTCGCCCGCAAGGATTTGCAGCTCCAGAGCTACCGCCGCCGCATCGAGGCGGTGAAGCTTCGTGGCCAGGCGAACCTGGCGGAAATCGAGGCCGAGGAGGAGGAGCGGCTCGCCCGCGAGTCGTGGCAACTGGACGAGGTGCTGGAGTTCATCCTCTCCTGCAACCGCCCCACCGTGCTCGCGCAGGGCAACTTCGAGCGGCTCCACGAGCTGGGCGCGCTGCGCTTCCTGGATGCCCACGACAAGGCCCAGCCGCTGCTGCTGCCAGGGGAAATCCAGTCGCTCTCCATCGCCCGCGGCACCCTCTCTCCCGAGGAGCGCCGCGAAATCGAGAGCCACGTCGAGCACACCTACCGCTTCCTGTCCCAGATTCCGTGGACGCGCACGCTGCGCCGGGTGCCGGAGATTGCCTACGCCCACCACGAGAAGCTGGACGGCACCGGCTACCCGCGCGCGGAGAAGGACATCCCCGTCCAATCCCGGATGATGTCCATCTGCGACATCTACGACGCGCTCACCGCCAGCGACCGGCCCTACAAGAAGGCCGTGCCGCACACGCTCGCGCTCGACATCCTCCGGCGCGAGTCCGACGCCGGTCAGCTGGACCCGGCGCTCTATACCGTCTTCATCGAGGCCGACATCCCCCGGAAGGTGCTCCAGGGGGTGAAGTAGCCGCCGCTCAGCCCTGGATGGTGTGCAGGCGGAGGCTGTTGATTTTGCCCGGCTGCCCCACCGGCGCGCCGAAGACGATGACGATGCGGTCGCCCTTGCGGCCCAGGCCTCGCGCCAGGAGTTCCTCCTCCACGCGCTTCACCATGGCCTCCGTGTCCTGGATGGGCTCCAGCACGCGTGGCACCACGCCCCACAGCAGCGCCAGCCGGCGGCGCACTTCCTGGTTGGGGCTGAAGGCGACAATCGGCACCGTGGGCCGGTAGTGCGACAGCAGCCGCGCCGTCACGCCCGACAGCGTGAAGGCCGCGATGAGCGAGGCGTTGCTCGCCTTGGCCGCCTCGCACGCCACGCGCGCAATCACGTCCGGGAAGTGGCTGGGCAGGCCCAGCGGCGTGTCCAGCGAACGCATCAGGGACTGCGTCGTGCGCGCAGAGGACTCGGCCGCCAGGATGATGCGCTCCATCATCTGCACGGACTCGATGGGGAACTTGCCGCTGGCCGTCTCGCCCGACAGCATCACCGCGTCCGCGCCGTCGAACACGGCGTTGGCCACGTCGCTGGCCTCGGCGCGCGTGGGGCGCGGGTTATCAATCATGGAGTTCAGCATCTGCGTGGCCACGATGACGGGCAGGCCGCGCAGGTTGGAGCGCCGGATGATGTCCTTCTGGACGGCCGGCACTTCCTCGGGGGGAATCTCCACGCCCAGGTCGCCGCGCGCCACCATCACGCCGTCCGTCTTGTCCAGGATGGCGTCCAGCCGGGCAATGGCCTCCGGCTTCTCCAGCTTGGCGATGATGGGCACCGTGCGGCCGACCTCCGCCATGGCCTGGCGCGCGGTGTCCAGGTCGGACGGCTGGCGCACGAAGGACAGCGCGATGTAGTCCACGCCGGCCTTGATGCCGAAGATGAGGTCCTCGCGGTCCTTCGGCGTCAGCGCGTCCGCGCGCACCGCCACGCCGGGCAGGTTGATGCCCTTGTTGTTCTTCAGCGTGCCGCCGTGGATGACCTGCGTGCGGATGAGCTTCTGCTTGTCCGTCTCCAGGACCTTCAGCTCCAGGAGGCCGTCATCCAGCAGGATGCGGTCCCCGGGATTCACGTCCGCGGCGAGGAACGGGTACGTCGTGGAGACGATGTCGTCGGTGCCGGGGACGGTTTCGTCCGTGGTGATGTGGAAGGTGCCGCCCTCCTTCAGCTCGGTGCTGCCCTTCACGAACCGGCCGGTGCGAATCTTCGGGCCTTGCAGGTCACCGAGGATGCCCACCGCCTTGCGAACCTTCAGCGACGCGGCGCGCAGCTTCGCGATGTTCTCAGCGTGCTGCTCGTGACTGCCGTGGGAGAAGTTGAGGCGCGCGACGTCCATGCCGTTCTCCAGGAGCGCTTCGAGCATCTCCTGGCTCTGGCTGGCGGGACCGAGGGTGCAGACAATCTTCGCTCTTCGCATAGAGCCCGTGAGGATGGGTTTCCCTTACGGCAGCGTCAAGCACGCTGCATGGGCCGCTTCGCTCGGTAAAACGGTAAATGAGCCAGCGAACGGCGCTGCGCTCAGCCGCGCAACAGCACGCCGAGATTCTCCCGCTCCCAACGCAGTGCGGCGGCGTAATGCGGGAATGTCCGCTCGCGCTCGCGAAACGCACGCGGGTGGTGCACGCGACGCCCGCCCCGGCCCGTGCTCGGGAAGAGCTGGTGGAGCATCTCGTGGAAGATGATGAACTCCACGAAGAAGGAGGGCACCTCCGGGCTGTCCAGCGCCGGGTGGATGCGAATCTCACGCGTCTGGTGGTCGTAGACGCCCAGGCGGATGGACTTTCTGCGGCGGCGCGGAGGCATGCGCCCCCAGCCAATCCGGGCCTGGATGAGGTCCTGAAAAAATTCGCGGTTGGTGGCGTCGTAAAGCGCCTGGAGGTCGAAACAGCGCCCGCGCGGGTTGAGGTCCGCGTCCGATTCCCGCCGCATCTGGCGGATGCGCGGCTGCTGACCGCGGATGTACTCGTCCAGGATGGCGCCCGCGGTGCGGTGTCCCCTGCCCGCGTAGTCCGCCACCGCGCGCACCACCGGCTCCGGCGCGTCCAGGAACATGTGGTGCAGCCGCAGCGCCAGCACCGCGGAGCCCCGGCGGAAGGACACCATGGTGGAGCGGTTGTCCGTCACCGACAGGCGCACCGGCATCCCCAGCTCGGCGCTGAGCCGCCAGGCCAGCGACTCCGCCCGCGACCACAGCTCCTCGCGCGTGGGCGGGCGCGTGACGATGCGCGGGCCTCGTCCGGGAGGCAGGTTGCGCTGCGGCATCGGCATGGGCACCGGCGGTGCCACGGGCCGTGGCGCGGGAGCCACGGGAGCGGCAGGTCCCCCCTCGGGCCGAGGTGCGGCCGTCCCCTCCGCCGTGCGGCTGGCGGCGGAGAGACCTCGAGGGAAGAGCGACGTCTGACGGAATGGCTCGGGGGACACGCGGCTGCGCATCGTACCCCGCACTTCCGGGGACTCAAGGGCGGCGGTCCCTCGGCCGCCTCCTCACCGTCAGCCCGTCAACCGCGCTCGCACGCAGCGTCCACTAGCGGGAGTGGAAGGCAGGCGGGCGTACGACGCCCTCACGGTGCGGGCGGCTCCGCGTGCCGGGATTTGAGCAGCCGCTCCAGGCGCTCCGGCTCCATGCGCACCACGAAGGTCTTCTCGCGCGTGAAAGTCACCTGCCCCGGCGCGCCGCCCTTCACCTTGCGCACGAACTTCGCGGGCACGTAGCTCACCTCGCCGCGCGGCTCGCCCTTGGCTCCGGAGTGGTGCAGCGCCAGGTGCGCCGCGTCCAGCAGCGCCTCCTGCGCAACCTCCTGTCCCTTCTCCAGCGGCAGCACCACGTGGCTGCCGGGCACGCCGCGCGCGTGGAGCCACAGGTGCCAGGGCCGGGCCACCTTGAAGGTGAGCGCGTCGTTGTCCTCGGAGCCGCGCCCCACCCAGATGCGCGCCCCGCCATGGCCCACGTACTCCTTGAAGGGCCGGCCCTCCTGCGCGGCTTCTCCCCCGCTGGGGAGCTGGAGCACCTCCGCCTGCGACAGCAGCGCGGCGTCCTCCATCCGCTCAATCTGCGCGAGCGCCTGCTGCGCGGTGCGCCACCTCGCGCGCCAGCTCCGCCTCGCGGTGGCGCGCCTGCGCCACGCCCCGGAGCAGCCGCCGGTACTGGTGGAAGTGCCAGTCCGCCTCCTCCTTCGGGCCGCGCTTCGGGTCCAGCGTCACCCGGACCTCCTTCGCGCCCTCCTCTGTATAGGCGGTGAGCACCGCCTCGGTGACGCCGCGCTTGAGGCGGTAGAGGTTCTGCGCCAGCAGCTCGCCCAGCTCGCGGTGCTTCTCCGCGTCCGGACCGCGGGCCGCCTCCGCGCGCACCTTCTCCAGCGTGCGGGAGGCGCGCTTGAGGCGCGCGCGGTACGGCTGCGCCAGGCGGCGGCGGATGGTCTCCGAACGGCTGGCCTTGTCGCGCGCCCCGAGCAGGCGCTCCGCGGCCTGGGCATACGGCAGCGCGTCCGTGTCCTGAAGCACGAGCCGCGACGGTTGGAGGCGGGCCTTCTCACGGGCCTCGGGTGGTGGCGGCTCCGGCGGCGTCCACGCCGCGCCCGGATGCAGGCCCCGGCGCTGCGCGAAGCCCTCACCGGAGAGCATCAACACGCGGCCGTTGTCGCTGAGCAGGAGCAGCCCTCCGGGCGCGCCCGCCTCCAGGATCAGCCGCCGGCGCACGTCCTCGCGCTCGAAGTCGAAGGCCACCACGCGCTCGGCTTCGAGGAAGCGGGCGCCCTGGAGCTTGAAGCCCGTCAGCTCCTGGCGCAGCCACCGCTGGAAGGGGGCGGGCTCGCCCGGCGTGGGGAAGCGATCATCCGCCACCGACACCCGGGACAGGTCACCCTCGGCGCACAGGCAGAGGAGGATGGATCTGCCCGGCACGCGCAGTTCGATGTAGGCGAGCCTGGGAAGAGGACACCAGGCCTTCTGCGCCACCGCGCCGGTGAGGCGCTCACCCACCTCCGCCACCACCTGCTCCAGCTCCACGGGACGCAGCGACATGGGCACTCCGGGTCATGAAAATGAAAACGGCCCGGCGGGTTTCGCCGAGCCGTTCACCGGACGTCAACTTCCGTCCGCTCATGACGACGGGACTGCTCAGGACTCCGGGGTCACCGGGGCCGCCGCCGCCTTGGGGGCGCGCTTGCGAGCAGGAGCCTTCTTGGCCGCCTTGCGGGTGGTCTTCTTGGCGGCCGCCTTCTTGGTCGCGGTCTTGCCGGCCGTCTTGCGGGCCGTCGTCTTCTTCGCCGACTTCGCGGCCTTCGTGGCCTTCGCGGTCTTGGCAGCCTTCTTGGTCGCGGACTTCGCAGCGGTCTTCTTCTTAGCGGCCATCAGAATCCTCCGGTTCAGTGGTTGGCCCCAGTCAACCGAGGCCCTGCACTCTTCTTGATGGGAGTGAGTGCTTGAAGTGAATGGTACGGGCGACATGCCAGTGTGTCAACGCATGGTGATGTATTGCATCGCGCGCGAGGCCGATTTTTCGGCATCGAGCGCATCCGAAGGTCCCGAACGCCACCTCGCGGACACTCGCGAGCGCGTTTGAGGTGTCGCGCGCGAGGCCGAGTTTCCGGCTCCGGACACGTTTCGGCCAGTTTCGAGCCCGCCTTCGAGCACGTCGCCGGCGCGCGCCGCGGCGCATGCGCGCGCGGCACGCGGCGCTTTCCGTCGTGGGGTGCGGCGTCTACGGTGCGCCACGACATGAGCGCCTCCGAGCAGACCTTCCCCGCGGACTTCACCTTCGGCGTCGCGACCGCCGCGTACCAGGTGGAGGGCGGCATCGAGAACGACTGGGCCGAGTGGGAGCGGGCCGGACGGCTGAAGGAGCCGGACACTCGCTGCGGTCCGGCGGTGGACCACTGGAACCGATACGAGGAGGACTACGCCCTGGCCCGGGCGGTGGGCGCCACGGCGTTCCGCATCTCCCTGGAGTGGGCGCGCATCGAGCCGGAGCGAGGGCGCTTCGACGAGGCGGCGCTGGAGGCGTACCGGGAGCGGCTCCTGAAGATGAAGGCCCACGGCCTGCGGCCGGTGGTGACGCTGCACCACTTCACGCACCCCACCTGGTTCCACCGGGAGACGCCGTGGCACCAGCCGGCCAGCGTGGACGTCTTCCGGCGCTACGCGAAGCGCTGCGCGGCGCTGCTGGAGGGGCTGGACGCGCTGGTCATCTCCTTCAACGAGCCCATGGTGCTGCTGTTGGGGGGGTATCTGCAGGGCGCCATTCCTCCGGGCATCGCGGACGGCCCCACCACCATGAGGGCCATGGAGAACCTGGTGCGCTCGCACGTGGCCGCCCGGGAGGAGCTGCTGGCCCGGCTGGGGCGCGTGGAGCTCGGCATCTCCCAGAACATGCTCGCCTTCGCGCCGGACCGGTGGTGGCACCCGTTGGACCGCGCGCTGGTGAGGCTTGGGGCCCAGGCCTACAACCATGCGTTCCATGAGGCGCTGGCCACCGGCAAGCTGCGCGTCACCATGCCGGGCGTGGCCTCCACGCGCGTGGACATCCCCGGCGCGAGGGACTCCGTGGAGTTCATCGGGGTGAACTACTACACCCGCGCGCACCTGCGCTTCGTGCCGCGCCCGCCCTTCATCGAGTTCAAGTACCGGGACATCCACGGCCGGGGCCTCACCGACATCGGCTGGGAGGACTGGCCGGAGGGCTTCCTCCAGACGCTGCGCGACGTGCGGCGCTACGGGAAGCCGGTGTGGATTACGGAGAACGGCATCGATGACCGCAACGGGGCCCGCCGGCCCCACTACCTCCACACCCACCTGGCCCAGGTGCTGGCCGCGCGCGCGCAGGGCGTGGACGTGCGCGGCTACCTCTACTGGAGCCTGCTCGACAACTTCGAGTGGCTGGAGGGCTGGGGGCCGCGCTTCGGCCTCTACCACGTCGACTTCGACACGCTCCGCCGCAGCCCCACGCCCGCCTGCGACTACTTCCGCGCCGTGGCCACCGGCCGCAAGCTGGTGCCACCCGACGCGGTCCGCCCACCGGGCGCCTGAGCGAAGCGCCGCCCCGAAAGCACGCCGCGCCTCCTTATATAGAGGCGCCGTGTCCGGGTGCTCAGCCCAGGGCCGCCCGGTAGTCCACGTCCTGCTCCTCACCGGGGCCGGCGAGGTCGACCTGAGCGGCGGTGAAGAAGCGGCGCACGCAGTCCTCCACCGCCGACGGCGCGTCCAGGCCGTTCACCTCCGCACGGAAGGCCGCGGCGCCGTAGAGGCCGTGGGCGTACCACGCGAGCTGCTTGCGGAAGGAGCGCACGGCGCCCAGCGGGTCCCCCATGAAGTCCAGGTGCGCGCGGAAGTGCTCCAGCACCAGCGCGCTGCGCTCGCGCGGCGTGGCGGGCGGGCCGCCCAGCAGCTCGCGGAAGAGCCACGGGTTGCCCAGCGCGGCGCGGCCAATCATCACGAAGTCGCAGCCGGTGGTCTCCCGCATGCGCGCGGCGTCCGCGGGCGTCTTCACGTCCCCGTTGCCGATGATGGGCAGCTCCGGGAAGTGGCGCTTGAGGTCGGCGATGACGCCCCAGTCCGCCTGCCCCGAGTAGCCCTGCTCGCGCGTGCGGGGGTGGATGGCCAGCCCCGCGCAGCCGGCCTCCTGGAGCGCGCCGGCCACCTGGAGGTAGTTCAGGCTGCGGGCGTCCCAGCCCGAGCGAATCTTGCAGGTGACGGGCAGGCCGGTGGCCTCGCGGATGCGCCGGACGATGTCCGCCGCGCGGGGCACGTCACAGAGCAGGCCGCTGCCCGCCCCGTTCTTCACCACCTTCTTCACCGGGCAGCCCATGTTGATGTCGATGATTTGCGCGCCCGCCTCCTTCCCCACCACCGCGGCCTTCGCCATGGCCTCCGGCTCGCCGCCATAGATTTGGAGGGAGTAGGGCCGCTCCACCTCGGCGTCGTAGCGGAGGTACTTCAACGTCCGCTGGTTGGCGCGCATCAAGCCCTGGGAGCTGACGAGCTCGGTGGGACAGAGCGCGGCGCCCAGGCGAAAGGCGAGCACGCGGAAGGGCATCTCGCTCACCCCGGCCATGGGGGCCAGGATGTACGGATTTGGCAGGGTGTAGGGACCGAGCTGCGGCATGAAGGGCGGGGAACCTAGCGGATTTGCCAGGGACATGGCGCAGACGGTGAGCAAGTGCCTGCGCTCGGGGGTCCTAACGGTTAAGGTCCGTCCCCATGTTCCGCTTTCGCCTCGGGAGCATTCCCGTCGAAGTCCATCCCAGCCACCTGCTGGTGTCCGGCATGCTGGCCTGGAGCTCCGTCCCCGCGGCCCAGAACGGCTGGCCGTTCCGCATGGTGGATGGGGCTCCCCCCCTGGGCCACGCCAGCGCGATGGTCGTCTACATCCTGTCGTGGATGCTCATCGTCTTCGTGTCCGTGCTCATCCATGAGATGGGGCACGCGCTGGCCAGCCGCCTGTTCGGCTACCGGCCAAGCATCGCGCTCGTCTGGATGGGCGGCCACACGCTCCCCACGGACGCGCCGGGCCCCCTGCCCTGGAAGCGGGATTTGCTCATCACCGCGGCCGGCCCCTTCTTCGGGCTGATGCTGGGCGTGCTGAGCGGGGTGGGCTTCGTCTTGTTCGAGGGCCGCTCGCCCGCGCTGGACTTCTTCCTGCTCACCTTCATGTTGGCCAACCTCTTCTGGGCGTTCCTCAACATGCTGCCCGTGCTCCCGTTGGACGGCGGGCGCATCACCACCACCCTGGCCACGCGCGTGTTCGGTCCCCGGCGCGGCTTCGTGCTGGCGCAGGGCCTGGCCCTGCTGGTGTGCGTGGGCGCCGTGGTCTACGGCGTGAAGTCGGGCTCGCTGCTGCTGACGCTCATCTTCGCCATGTACGGCATGCAGTCCTTCCGCGTGGTGGCGGAGGCGCTTCGCGGCGGCGCACAGGCTCAGATTGCCCCGCTGGAAGGGCCGCTGGCGGAGAAGCTGCGCGAGGCCCGGGCCGCGCTCGACGCGGGCCACATGGACGAGGCGCGCCGGCTGGGCGCGTCCGTGCTGGAGGCCGAGGAGGGCCTGACGCCACGGCTGGCCAGCCACGCCCACCACCTGATGGGCTGGCTCGCCCTGAAGGAGGGCCACGGCCGCCAGGCGTTGGACCACTTCTCCCAGGTGCAGGGCCTGCCCGTGGAGCCGCACGCGGTGGCGGCGTCCTTCTCCCTGGTGGGAGACGACGGGCGCGCGGTGGAGTGGTGGAAGCAGGCGTGGCAGTCCTCGTCGGACCGGACTGTCCTGCACGAGTACGCCGGCACCCTCATCCGCCTGGGCCGCGAGGCGGAGGCCCTGAAGCTTCCTGGCTTGGACCCGGAGGCGGCCTACTCCTGCGCGGAGCGGGTGCTCTTCATCCGGGGCGCGTACTCGGAAGCGGCGGCCGTGGGCGAGGCGGCGCTGAATCACGCGCCCAGTGCCACGCTGGCCTACGACGCGGCCTGCGCCTACGCCCGCGCACGCAACGTGCCTGACGCGATGCGGCTGCTGCAACGTGCCACGGAGCTGGGCTTCAACGACGGCGCCTACGCCGCCTCGGACGAGGACCTGGCACCGCTGCACGGGTACCCCGCATTCGAGGAGTGGTTGACGGAGCTGCGGCAATCCGCCGCCTCCTGACAGAGCCGTGACAGGTGGGGGTGTTGATGCGGGGTGAGGCTGAGCAGCTTGCGGCTCGGCCCACCAGCGCACGAGGCTCCCTTGCAGACACCGTCCCAAGCCCAGCCCGCGGCGGATGAACGCCTCAACTGGCTCTCCTCCATTCCCTTCTTCGCCGTCCACCTGATGTGTCTCTTCGTCTTCGCCGTCGGAGCGAAGCCGGTGGACGTGGCCGTGTGCGTGGGCCTCTACGTCGTGCGCATGTGGGGCATCACCGCGGGCTTCCACCGGTACTTCTCCCACCGGGCCTTCAAGACGGGACGCGTCTTCCAGTTCATCCTGGCCTTCGTGGGCAGCATGTCCGCGCAGAAGGGCGTGCTCTGGTGGGCGGCGCACCACCGCCACCACCACCGCTCTTCGGACCAGGCGGAGGACATCCACTCGCCCCTGCAGAAGGGCTTCTGGTGGAGCCACGTTGGGTGGATTCTTTCGGACAAGTACAACGACACCCGCATGGAGGGCATCAAGGACTTCGCCCGCTTCCCGGAGCTGGTGTGGCTCAACCGCTTCCACCTGGTGCCGCCCGTCCTGCTGGGCGTGGCCCTCTCCTTCATCGGCGGCTTCTCCATGCTGGTGTGGGGCTTCTTCGTCAGCACCACCCTGCTGTGGCACGGCACCTTCACCATCAACTCGCTCAGCCACATCTTCGGCAAGCGCCGCTACAAGACGACGGACACCAGCCGCAACAACTGGCTGCTGGCGCTCGTGACGCTGGGCGAGGGGTGGCACAACAACCACCACTTCCACCAGAACACCGCCAACCAGGGCTGGTTCTGGTGGGAAGTGGACCCCAGCTACTACTCCTTGAAGGTGCTCTCCTGGTTCAAGGTGGTGGAGGGCCTGCGGCTGCCCTCCGAGGCCACGAAGTACGCCTTCCGGAAGTACACCGAGGAGGAGCGCGCGGCGCTGGCGGCGCCCACCCGCTTCTGGGGCGCATCCGGCGAGCGGGCGCAGTTCGTGGCGGCGAAGGCCGCGAGCGACGCGGC
>JBKGHI010000069.1:0-34877 GCA_046520405.1 Myxococcus sp. 1LA | reverse complement strand
CTGGTGCCCGGTGACGCGGTGCTGGCGCGTGACGCGGCGCGGGCCGTGCCGGTGAAGGCCGCCACGCTGGAGCTGGGGTTGTCCCGGCTGCCCCGTCCGGACGCGCTGTTCGCGCTCGGCACCGACGGCCCCTGGTATGCGTCGGTGCACTCCGCCGTGGCGAAGCTGGCGCCGGAAGGCGGGGCCATGGTGCATGTGATGCAATACCTGGGCGGCCGAGGCCCGGAGGCGAGCGAGGCCCGCCTGGGGGACGTGATGGACGCACTGCAACCCGGCTGGCGGACGTCGGTGGTGGCGCGCCGCTACCGGCCCTCCCTGCTCGTGTCGCACTGGCTGCCAACGGCGGAGACGGGAGGCCTGGGCGGGCGTCCCACCGTGGAGGTGCCGCACGTGCGCGGACTGTACCGTGTCGGCGACTGGGTGGGGCCGGAGGGCCTGCTCGCGGAGGGCACCTTCGCCAGCGCGGAGGCGGCGGCGCGCGCGCTCGTCCCGAGCCAGCAGGTGGCGTCGCGCCGGGCGGTGGGGCGCTGACCCATGGACCGCTCCGCGCACGGAGGACTGGCGCAGGCCGTGCGCGAGCACGAGCGCTTCTTGTGGGGGCTCTGCTACCGCATGACGGGCGTGTCGGCGGACGCGGAGGACCTGGTGCAGGAGACCTTCGCGCGTGCCCTGGCCTCGCCGCCCACGCACACGGACGACCTGCGCCCCTGGCTGACGCGGGTGGCGGTGAACCTGGCCAGGGACTTGCTGCGGCGGCGCAAGCGCGAGGGCTACGTGGGGCCCTGGCTGCCCTCGCCGGTGGACACGGGCGAGGAGGAGCTGCCGCCGCTGGGCGTGGAGGCGCGGCTGCCGGGTGGTGGCTCCACGGAGGGTCGCTACGCGCTGCTGGAGAGCGTCTCCTTCGCCTTCCTGCTCGCGCTGGAGGCGCTGTCCCCCAAGCAGCGGGCGGTGCTGCTGCTGCGCGACGTGTTCGACTACTCGGTGCGCGAGGTGGCCGAGGCGCTGCGCATGAGCGAGCCCAACGTGAAGGTGGTGCACCACCGCGCGCGGGCGGCGATGGCGGCGTATGACCGGGCTCGCTGCCTGCCGACGCGGGAGTTCCAGGCGCGCTCCCGCGCCGCGCTGGAAGGCTTCCTGGGCGCGCTGCTGACGGGCGACGTGGCGGCGGCGGAGGCGCTGCTCGCCAGCGACGTGTGCGCGCTGTCGGATGGGGGGGGCCAGTACCGCGCCGCGCGCGTGCCGGTGTGGGGACTGGAGCGCGTGCTGCTGCTCTACCGGCGGCTGATGGAGATGCGGGGGCCGCCCTCCGTCGCGGAGTCGCGGATGCTCAACGGCCTGCCGGCGGTGGTGTCTGTGTTTCCGCCATCACGGCGAGACCCGCGGTTGAGCACCCAACTGGTGGTTCGTGTGGAGCTGGGCGCGGACGGCCGCATCTCCCAGATTCACTCCATCCTCACGGACCGGAAGCTCGCGGGCCTGCGGATGCCCGTGCCCGCCTGAGCCTGCTGTCTGCTCTGCGAGCGCGTCAGTTCAACGGGCGCCGGGCGGCAATGAACTCGCTCACGCCCTGGAGCCGCTGCACGCGGCGTTCGACCTCGAAGCCCGCGCGCCGCACCAGGTCGTACGTGTCCCGGTCCAGCCGGCATCCGCCCGTCACCCGCATCCAGGCCGGGGTGAGCAGGTCCTGCACCGTGGCCAGCGCGGGCGAGGGCGCGCGCACGTGCTCCAGCATGCGCAGCGCGCCGCCGGGGCGCAGCACGCGGAGGATTTCGGCCAGCGCCCGCGCCGGAGCCTCCACGCTGCAGAACACCAGGCTGGACACCACGGCGTCGAAGGACGCGGCGGGGAAGGGCAGCTCCTCCACGTTGGCGTACAGAATCCGCGCGTCGGGCCGCCGCTGCTGGGCGCGCGCCAGCGCCGCGTCATCCACGTCGATGGCGGTGACGGCCGTGACGGTGTCCGGATAGCCGGGCAGCGCCAGGCCGGTGCCGGTGCCCACCTCCAGCACGTGGCCGGACAGGCCGCGCACCAGCTTGCGCCGGGCGGCGGTGAGTCCCAGCCAGCCCAAGGGCGTCATGACCGCGTCGTACGCGAGTGCCTTCATGTGACAGCCTCCCCCGCTTCTGCCCGAAACGAATGGGCCCGGAAGTCCGCCGCGCCTGCGCCGAACTCCGGGCCCATCAGACATCACGCCGCCGCGAAAAGGGCAGCGGCCGTGGGTGCTACCTCGCGCCCACCGTCCCCGTGCTCTTCGGAGAGGACGGCGGCGAGGACGCCGTGCCCGGCTCTTGGCGGCGGAGCAGGCCCCACACGCCGTAGAGCACCAACGCGATGCAGCCGTACTGCGCCGGCGTCAGCCCGAAGTAGCGGGCATCCACGTAGGCCATGTCCGTGGCGCGCAGGAAGTCGAAGAAGAAGCGGCACGTCGCGTACAGCACCGCCAGCAGCGGCAGCAGGCGCCGCTTCAGCCTCCCCGCGTTGCGCAGCGCGTACAGCACGCCGCTGATGGCGAAGAGCGCCATGGCGTCATACATGCCCAGGTCGTGCCGAGGCCCGCCAGGGAAGGCCACCGCCAGGAAGAAGTCGGTGGGCACGCCCGGGTGGTCATGCACCGCGAAGCAGCCCAGCCGCGCCACCGCCCAGCCCGGCGCCACGCCCAGGGCGAACGCGTCCGCGTAGTCGGAGAAGCGCAGCTTGCGCACCTTGAAGAACACGACGGCGGCGAGGATGCCGCCCATCAGGCCGCCGAAAGAAGACAGGCCATCCCAGACCTTCAAAATCTGGAACGGGCTCTTGGACAGCTCCTCCGGGTGGTAGAAGAACAGGTGCACCCAGTGGCCCACGACGACGCCCACGCCCACGCCCCAGGGCGCGAAGTCGGCGAGCGGGTCCGGGTTCAGGCCTTCGCGCTCGGCGTTGCGGCCAAGCAGCCGAGCGGCCAACAGGATGCCCACCGCGACGAAGATGCCGAAGGGCTCGATTTTGAGGGGCCCCAGCTCAATCGAGGGGGCGTGCCAGTAGGGAATCACGTCAGGGGGCTCCAGGAGAAGCGAACGTCCCACCCTTAATCCGGGCGGAGGGATGTGGGCGAACAATTGTCGGAACGGAGTCTTTCCCGCCTTCATCGTCTCCGAGGTCGGGTGGAGGACACCGCTCCTGTGTGCCTCCGGGCACCTCGCTCGTACCCGGGAGGGAATCACTCCCACTTCCGGACGTTCGTGCAAGGCCAGTTAGAACCGAATTACTCCATTCGTGCGTGTACTGCGGGAAATCCGTGGTTTTTTGTCAGGCCCTTCCTGTCCAATCGAACGGGGAGCCAGGGCCTTACTTGGAGGAAAGGGGGACAGGCATGACGCCGCGAGCAGACTGTCACGTCGGGCCGGCCGCGCGAAGGCGCGCGATGCGGACGTGGCGCACGCTCCTGGCCGCGCCACCCCTGGCCCGGGCAGCCCCTTCCACCCGCCGGGCCGGAGGTCCCGGGGGGACGTCGCCACGGGCACGCGGCGCGGATGGCGCGCTGGCGGGCCACACCTGTTGGAGGCGCGCGGCCACGTGCTCGCCCCCATTGCCCCTGTCGCACGCGCGAGGCTCCGCACGCGACGGGTGCTGACCTGATGCTGGACGACCTCGCCTCACGCGTCTGGCGTAGCACGGTGGTTCAAGGAGCACACTACCCATGAAGTCCTACCTGTTGGTTCCAAAGGAGTCCATCGAGACGCAGGCGCGCGTGGGGCCTCGCGGCACGGAGCAGGGTGAGCGCGTGCTGTCGCGCACCACGGCGCTGCGCTTCGCGGTGGCGAACAAGGCACCGGACACGCTGTCCGCGCTCGGACTGCGGTCGGCCACGCTGCCCGGCGCGCGTCCGCCCGTCAGCGGGCAAGAGGAGCGCCGCCGCAAGGGCAAGGGCGCCAAGAACTCTCGCGTCGACACGCGCGGCGCGGACTCCTCCACGCCGCCCATGCCGGGCGCGACGGTGGCGGAGCAGACCGGCGCGGAGCCGGGCAGCTACCGGTACATGCCGCTCATCGGCGCCACCATGGCTCACTTCTACGAAGACCATACGGAGAAGGAAGCCCGCGGCGAGCTGGAGCGCGACTTCGAGTTCATCCCCGACGTCGTTCCGCTGTCGTTCCCCGGCCCGGTGTCGGCGGGACAACCCGGACCGCGCAACCGGGGCATGTCCTCGCTGGCCGAGCGCGAGTGGCCCGACGAGTCCGGCGTTCCCCTGGCCCACGCCCAGGGCATCCGCGGCGCTGGCGTCATGCTGGGCATCCTCGACACCGGCGTGGACGCGGACCACCCGGAGCACGCCGCGCGCGTCATCCAGTTCCGCTACGTCTCCCTCTTCCCCAACTCGCCGCACAACCCGGCGCGTGACATCCGCGGCTTCGACCCGGACGGCCACGGCACGCACGTGTGCGGCATCGCCGCGGGTGTGCACCACGGCGTCGCCCCGGAGGTGGACCTCTACGTCGCGTCCGTCATCGAATCGGAGACCATCCGCACCAGCCTGGGCCGCGTGGCCGCGGGCATGGAGTGGCTGCTGCACCAGTTCAGCCGCCCGGAGAACTCCACGCGGCCCGCGGTGGTCAACCTGTCGCTCGGCTTCCCGCTGATGCCGCCGCCGGGCATCTCGGAGGCGGACTACAACCTCAACCTGCGCGCCCTCCAGACGATGATTCGTCGCCTGCTCGACAGCAATGTCCTGCCAGTTGTGGCAGCAGGTAACAGTGGACCCGACACGGTTGGTTATCCAGCCGCCTTTCCCGAATCACTGGCTGTCGGCGCGGTCGACTTCGAGCGTAACGTGGCCACATTCTCCGCGAGTGGCACCGTGGGTAGGCGCGTCGTGCCGGACATCATGGGGTATGGCGTGAATGTCTATTCCAGCACGGAGCGCCGTTGTAACAACCAGGCGTTCTACGAGCGAATGAGTGGCACCAGCATGGCGGCGCCTTATGTAGCGGGTATCGCAGCACTGTACCGTTGCCGTGCCCCTGACTTGACGGCGCTTGAGGTGAGGGATTTGATCCTGTCGAATGCGGTGAAGCTCCCTCGGTCGGGGACGCACAAGACAGGCAAGGGCCTGGCCGTATTCAGGTGACGGTGGTGGTTGAAGCCGGGGCCGGCGCCATTCGAGCGCCGGACCCGGGAGAGGATGAGGGCCATGGGCAGGAAGAATGGCGAGTGGGGGGACGTCCGGGTCGGCGGCGGGCCAGGCTTGTCAGCGCGTGTGCGCCCTTTGCCGGGCGCGCGGGCGCGGACACACAGCCGGACTGGATTGACGTGACGGTGATGCCCCGCGAGGAACCCGCGGCGGCGTCGCGTGGGCGCACGCCTCAACGTCCGCCCGTCCGCTCGCGCGCGGAGGTCCACCAGGCCGGCCTGGCCGAAAGCGCGCGCTTCCACCAAAGCCTCATGCGTTGGTTGGAGGCACACCATCTCCTGGGCGCGGTGCGCTCGGTGAGCGAGCCGGGCTCCATGCCCATGCTCCACCTGCGCTGCGCGCCCCGCGTGCTGGACCAGCTTCGGCGTGCCCCGGAGTTCGAGGCGGGCACGATGATGCCCCTCGACCTCATCTGACGGTGGGCGCCCCTCGCCTCGCACCCCTGGTCTGGGACTCCCTCCCTGTCTGAAGAGGGCTGCCCGGGTGGCCCGCCGCCACCGGCTTGGAAAAGGCATTTTCCTGCCTTTTCTGAAGATGCGTTCGAGTCTGCGTTTTCGCCACTGAGAACCGACGACCTCGCCGCTTCTTCCTGAATAGCTTGGAATCTCGCGATTACCCTGCCATCCCGCCAGTCGCCCGCGAGTCGAATGGTGACGTCAGTCATTCGACGTCGCGTCGCGCATCACGTGTGAGGCTGTGCGTCGGGCGGCGGGGTGGGGCGAGACTGTCTCCCATTGGCGCAGTGTCTCGCTGTCACCCGCGTCGCGCGGTGTGACGTCCATTGCACACGCGCACAGTCCATTCGTCCCCATCCCGTCCCAGCGTCGCCAGGAAAACCAGGGACCTGCGTCTGTTCGTTGAAGGGCATGAAGGTTGCCTTTCGCGGTTCATCGGACGCGAGCCCCCGGAGTCCACCCATGGAACTGGAGACGAAACCCTCACGCGGTGCGTGCACCCTTTCTCACGCGGAGGTGGCGCGATGACGGCCTGGAAGCCGGGAAGCTCGTGCCGCCGCTGCCGCCGCAGGCGCTCCCCCCGAGTGTCCCGCCCGCCGGCGACCTCCAGCGCGCCCAAGGCGGGCTCTCACGCCAGCGTCGCGGCGCGCTGCGTGGCCGGCCGGCGGTGCGGCTGCCTGGCCTCGGGCCACCGCAGCGTCCGGCGCCGCGTGGAGCGGATCCGCCGGCAGACGCAGCAGTGGTGGTGACTGGTGACGCCTGTCATCAGCCGATGAGCGGCGTCACCGGGCCGCCTGTCCCCTGGCTTCTCCGGGACAGGCGTAACCCATTGAAATCACGCTCTTCTGGCCGTGATTTCTGACGCGATGCGGCAGGCACGGGAGCTGCTCTGGTGTCAGGGAGTCGCCTACCTCCCGCTCCCGAGGCTCCCCGTGAAGATCCGCTCCAAGCCGTCCTTCTCCATGCCGTCTTCCTCCTCGTCCTCCTCTTCCTCGCGGCCCCGCTCCAGCAGCGCGCCCCCGAAGGTGGACACGAGCAAGACGCAGCAGGCGGACAAGCCGCAGAAGACGGAGACCTCGGCGAAGCCCAACGCTCCGCGCCCGACGCCCAGCGAGCTGCAGACGGGTAGGGACAACCTCAGGCGCACGGACTACGGCGTGGTGCACCCGGACCTCCAGGGCATCCGCACGCGCCGTGACAACGGCCAGTCCGGCGCGGACTTCGCGGACTTCACCCTGGACGCGCGCAACTCCACGCACCAGCTCATGAGCCAGCCCAACGGCCGCCGGATGATGACGGAGCTCAACGGCCGTACGTCGGCGGTGAACCCCGGCGTGGCGGGCACCGTGCGCAACCCGGCGACGGTGGCGGACATCTACTCGGGCCGCAACGCCGCGAGCACCGGTGGCCTGCCCAACGCGCACGCGCCCCGCAACGACGGCACGTTCGCCTCGACGCGCCCCGCGTACCGCTCCGACGGTCAGCCCGGCGCGGGCCGGCCCAGCAACATCACGTACAACGAGCAGGGGCCCGGGCCGCGCTTCAACAGCCTGGGCCACGAGTCGGTCCACGCCTGGCGCGCGTCCAACGGACTCCAGGTCAGCCCCCTGGCGGCCAGCAGGCACGCCGACGCGCCCGTCTTCCACCAGCAGCCGCAATTCACGGGCGCCATGAAGCAGACGGTCGACGACCGCCTGCGCCTCACGGAGGAGTTCGAGACGGTGGGCCTGCGCCCCACGCCGCACACGCGCACGGGCTGGGCGCCCAACGAGAACCTGATTCGCGCCGAGCACGGCCTGCCGCTGCGTGACAACTACTCGGGCTTCCGCCCGGGCAACAACAGCAACACCCAGAACCTGAGCATGTTCGACCAGGGCTCCGACAACCGGAACTTCTTCCAGCGGATGACCAACCAGCCGACGCCCGTCGGCACGATTCTCAACGACCTGGAGCGCTGAGCCGCGCCGTCATGACAACGGGCCCTCGTCATCCCAGACGAGGGCCCGTGGTTGCTTCAAGCGCGAGGGCTCACGGCGCGGGCGTGGGGACGCACGTGCCGTCCTGCTCCACGTAGCCCGTGTCGCAGTGGCAGTGGTCACCGTGCGCGTGGCCATGCTCGCCGCAGTCCAGCACCGGCGTCTGGGCGACACACGTGCCGTTCTCCTCGACGTAGCCCTCGTCACAGTGGCAGTGGTCGCCGTGCGCGTGGCCGTGCTCACCGCAGTCCAGCGTGGGCTCCTCGGCGACGACGCAGGTGCCGTCCTGCTCGGTGTAGCCCGCGTCGCAGTGGCAGTGGTCACCATGCAGGTGCCCGTGGCCGCCACACTCCTCGACGGGCTCCTCGGCCACGACGCAGGTGAGGCCATCCGCGACATAGCCGTCGTCACAGTGGCAGTGGTCGCCATGGAGGTGTCCATGGCCTCCGCACTCGATGGGGTCGGAGTTGGAGTCAGAATCGTCGGAGCCGCAGGCGGCGAGGAAAATCGCCGTCGCGGCCAGGAGGGCCAGTCGAAGAGGTCGAGGATGCATCACGGTTCCCGGCACTTGGGTGAAATGGCACGAAGCGCCCAGGGCGCCCCGGCGCATCCGGCCGTATCTCACGCGCAATCCGGTTGTGCAACAGTGTTGCAATAGAATCCATGGTGCTGGATTCTCGGGTTCCGAAGCGGGCGCGCCCGAAGGGTGCCGCCGTCGGTGATGGCCGGGTGGTGCCTTCCGCCACCTGCCCGCAGGCAGGCCTACGTGCGTGCGCGCGGCGCCGTTGGATTTCGTGCATCCGGCCCCGCACCGCGCGCCGCGCTGTATCCGCTGGATGACGGGCGCGCGGAAAGTCATGTGAGGTCCCCGTCCCAATCGCACGCCGAGTGCCAATGCATTGCCGCCCCTGGTTTCAAAATGAGGGCAGTCATGGACGGTCTTCGAGCAGGTGCCGTGGTGTTCCTGGCGTGCGCGGGCATGCTGGGAGCAAGTCCTTCCTGGGCGCAGGCGCCCCTGGAGGAGGAGCCCGGCGAGGTGCTGTCCGAGGACCAGTTGGAAGCGCTGCTCGACTCGCCCGTGGCGCAGCCCTCCGACGGGGACTTGTCCACCGCGTCCTTCGGGCCGGAGCAGCTCGCGCCGTACTTCGCGGAAGGCACCCTGGCGAAGGCCCACTGGGAGTTCCGGCGCGGGCGTTACGCGCGGGCGCGGAGCCTGCTGTCGCAGGAGGAGGCCACGCCGCAGGTCCGCTTCCTCATGGCGCAGAGCGCGCTGGGGGCTCGCAACCACGCGGTGGCGGCCGAGGAGTTCGCGGCGCTGGCGGACGACTACGCCGCGCTGCGCGACCACGGCCTGCTGCGGGCCGCCCAGGCCAACGAGCGGCTGCGCAAGCTGGACACGGCCGCGGAGCAGTACCGGGGCGTGAGCCCGGGCTCGCCGCTCTACCCGGAGGCGCGCTTCAGCCTGTCGCGGGTGCTCCAGCGGCGGGGGAACATCCCGGGGGCCCTGGCGGCGCTCCAGGAGCTCATCGACAGCCGCCAGTCCCGAGGCCCGGACGCGCTCCGGATGAAGGCGTTGCTGGCCATCTGCGACCTGGCGCGCGCGCAAGGCCAGTACAACGCCGAGCACCGCGCGCTGCTGGAGGTGTGGGCCACCAGCCCGCTGTCGCGCGAGGCGAAGCGCGCCGAGCAGCGGCTGAAGGGCCTGCCGCTGCCCATGAAGTGGCGGGTGCGCCGCGCCGAGGCGCTGGTGGAGCTGCACCGCAACCACGCGGGCATGGCGCTGCTGGACAAGGTGCTGCCGCACGTGGAGATGCCCGACGAGCTGGCGTGCCGGGCGCACCTCACCTACGGCCGGGCCCTGCGCAAGGAGCGCAAGCACCGCCGGGCCATCGACGTGCTGGAGCCCATGGTGGCGGGGTGCACGGCGTCGGAGCAGCGGCCGCAGGCGCTCTACATCCTGGGCTACTCCCAGTCGGTGGTGGAGCCGAAGGCGGCCGTCACCACCTACGCCACGCTGGCCCGGGACTATCCGGAGCATGGCTATGCGGATGACGCGCTCTTCTTCGAGGCATGGCTGCTCCAGCGCCTGGGCGACATGGACACCGCGCTCACGCGTTACGAGGAGGCCGCGCGGCGCTATCCGGCGGGGAACTTCGCGTCGGAGTCGCTCTTCCGCGCCTTCTGGCTGCACTCCCGCAAGGCCAACGCCCCGGCGGCCCTGGCCGCGCTGACGGCGGTGGAGAACCTGCCCGAGGCGGCGCGCACGGACGAGGCGCTGTGGCGCGCGCGGTACTGGCGCGCGCGCATGCAGGAGACCGGCCCCTCCGCGCAAGCCGCGTTGGACAGCTACGCGCACATCGCCGCCGAGCGCCCCGCAGCCTGGTACGGGATGCTGGCCCGCTCCCGGCTCGCGCTGCTCTCGCCCGAGCGCGTGGCGAAGCTGTACCCCAGGCCCACGCCCCCCGAGGCCCTGGAAGGCACGGGCGGCAGCGGCCGCGAGGAGGCCCCGGCGGCCGAAGCGGTGGAGGAGGTGGGCGAGTCCGAGGAAATCTGGCCGCTGCCGCCCGGCCCGCTGGCGAAGGACGCGCGCTTCACCGCGGGCGTGGAGCTGATGCGCTTGGGCCTGCCCGGCGCGGTGGAGGAGTTCCTCGCCGTGGACGCGCGCGCGCTGCCGGAGGCCCCCGCGCGCCTGCTGTACCAGACGCTGAAGCGCACCGGCCGCAACCGGGCCGCGCGGCAGGTGGCGCGCACGTCCCTGAAGCAGGAGGTGCACGGGCCGCTGAGCGCCGCCTCCCGTCCCATCTGGGAGGCCACCTGGCCGTTGGCCTTCCGCACGTCCATTGCCCGCTACGCGCGGGCCCACCGCGTGGACCCGGACCTGCTCCAGGGCCTCATCCGCGAGGAGAGCCGCTTCAACGCCCGCGCGCGCTCGGCCACGGGGGCGCTGGGCCTGGCGCAGTTGATGCCGGCCACGGCGCGGCAGGTGGCGGACTCGCTGGACATGCCGGCACCGGGCGAGTCCGCGCTGCTCCAGCCCACCACCAACATCCGCCTGGGCGCGGCGTACCTGGGCCAGCTGCTCAAGCACTTCGGCGGCAACGTGGCCTACGCGGTGGCGGCGTACAACGCGGGGCCTCGCGCGGTGGAGCGCTGGCGGCACGCGCTGCCCGGAGCGGAGCTCGACGAGTGGGTGGAGCACATCGGCTTCGAGGAGACGCGCGAGTACGTGAAGAAGGTGCTGGGCAGCTACAGCGCCTACAAGCTGCTCTACGCGGACGAGCCCGCGCTGCTGCGGGACCTGCGCCTCAGCGACGCCAGCCGGCGGTGAGGCAGGGACTTCGCGGGCGGCACGGAGGCCGTGCCGCCTGTGAGGAAGCGGGGCCTTTAGAAGTTGAGGCCGCCGTCCACGTCGATGGTGCGGCCGTTGAAGTAGTCGCACTCCAGGATGAACTTCACGGCCAGCCAGATGTCCTCGGGCACGCCGATGCGGCCCACGGGGATGTTGGAGACCAGCGCGTCGCGGGCCTTCTGGTTCATGCCCTGCGTCATCGGCGTCTCAATCATGCCCGGGGCCACCGCGCCCACGCGCACGCCGAAGGGGCTGAACTCGCGCGACCAGGTGACGGTGTTGGCCGCCAGCGCCGCCTTCGCGGACACGTAGTTGGACTGACCGCGGTTGCCGTGGCGCGCAATGGACGACATGTTGACGACGACGCCGCCCTTCTGGCCGGACTCGGCGACCTTCGCCACCACCTCGCGCACCATCAGCGTGGCGCCCGTGAGGTTGACGCCGATGACGGCGTTCCAGTCGGAGGTGGACAGCTTCTTCACCTCGCCGGTGGTCCGGTCCTTCTTCACCAGCAGCGCGTCGCGGAGGATGCCCGCGTTGTTGATGAGGCCGTTGAGGCCACCCATGGCGCCCTGCGCCCAGTTCACGAAGGAGACGATGTCCTCCTCGGAGGACACGTCCAGCTTGCGGCGGTGGATGCCGGCGGGCAGCGCGGCGAGGCGCTCCTCGGCCACGTCACCCACGGCCACCTGGGCGCCCGCCTCGTGCAGGCGCTGCGCGAAGTGCGCGCCCATGCCCTGGGCGCCGCCCGTCACGATGATCTTCAGGTCCTTGAGCTGCATGTGTCTCTCTCCGGCAGGTGGGGTGGTACGAAATGCCGCGCAGGGTACGAAACCCCGCCCGCCCTGGCCAGCGGCGAGAGAATTGAAACCTGAATCAATCTTCAACTTCGCTGAAACGAAAAGCGCCGCGCCGTCTCCGACGCGGCGCGGCAAAGACGCTCCGTCCGCTGCTACCCCAGCTCCGCGGCAATCACGGCGCCCAGGCGGCGCATGCCCTCGGTAATCAGCTCCGGCGGGCGGTTGGAGTAGTTGAGGCGCATGAACTCCGGGCGCGGGTTGTTGGCGAAGAAGGGCGCCCCCGGCACGAAGGCCACCTTCTGCTCCACCGCCTTGGGCAGCAGCGCCTGGGCGTCCAGCCCGTCCGGCAGCTCCACCCACAGGAACATGCCGCCCTCGGGGTGCGTCCACTGGGTGCCCGTGGGCATGTGCGCCTGGAGGGCGTCCAGCATGGCCTGGGCGCGCTGTCCGTAGACGGGGCGCAGCGACTCCAGGTGGGCCGCGTAGTCGAAGCGGTTCAGCAGCTTCACCACCGCGCGCTGGGCCAGCGTGGCGGTGTGCAGGTCCGTGGACTGCTTGGCGATGGCCAGGCTGCGCACGAAGTCACGCGGGCCCACCACCCAGCCCAGGCGCATGCCCGGGGCCAGCGTCTTGGAGAAGGTGCCCAGCGACACGACGACGCCCTCGTCGTCGAAGGCGGCCAGGGACGGCAGGTGCTCGCCGCGGAAGCGCAGCTCGCCGTACGGGTCGTCCTCCAGGATGAGGAAGCGGTGCTGCTGGGCCAGGCGCACCAGCTCGCGCCGCCGCTCCAGGGACAGGGTGGTGCCCTTGGGGTTCTGGAAGTTGGCCACCACGTACACCAGCTTGGGCTTGTGCGTGGCCAGCAGGCGCTCCAGGTCGTCGGTGCGCATGCCCTGGTCGTCGCTGCCCACGGTGGCGAAGCGCGCCTCGTAGGCGCCGAACGTCTGGAGCGCCGCCAGGTAGCTGGGGTTCTCCACGATGATGAGGTCACCGGGGTCCAGCATCACCTTGGCCACCAGGTCGATGCCCTGCTGGGAGCCGTTGGTGATGAGCACCTGGTCCGCGTTGGACTGACGGCCGCGCTTCTGCAGGTGGCCGCAGATCCACTCACGCAGCGGGCCGAAGCCCTCCGTGGTGCTGTACTGGAGCGCGGCGCGCCCTTCGGTGGCCAGGGCCTCGGCGTGGGCCTCGGCGATGGCCTCCAGCGGGAAGAGCTCCGGGGCCGGCAGGCCTCCCGCGAAGGAGAGGATGTCGGGCCGCTCGGCGACCTTCAGGATTTCGCGCACCGCGGAGGTCTTGATGCGGGACATCCGTTGGGCCAGCCGCCAGACGGGCGGCGGGGGAAGGGGGGCGCTCATCGCGTCGGCGCTCATGCATCACGCTCCTTTCGGGTTCTCTGGAGGGACCTGCACGTGCGTCTCCTCCTTCATGGACGTCAGGACGATGGTGGTCTGCGTGCGGGTGACACCCGCGATGGTGCGCAGCGTTCCCACCAGCAACGAGTCCAGGGAGCGGGTGTTCGCTGTCTTCACCTTGAGCAGGTACGAGTCCTGGCCCGCCACGCGGTGGCACTCCAGGACGTCCGGCAGCGACAGCACCTTCTTCAGGAACTCGTCGAAGTACTTGGGGTGCTCGATGCTCACGCCGATGAAGGCCGTGATGTCCTTGCCGAGCTTCGCCGCGTCCACCCGGGCCGCGTAGCCCGTGATGACGCCGCGCTCCTCCAACTTGCGGATCCGCTCCGCCACCGCCGGCTGGGACAGCTTCACCGCACGCGACAGCTCCAGCTGCGTGGCCCGGCCATCGCGCTGCAACATGTCGATGATGCGGAGGTCTTGCTCGTCCAGGAACATGGGGGCGTTTGCCTTGAATTTATAGGCAGTTTAGCGAAAGCGCGGATAATTTAAATTTGAAGCTCCAAGGATGCAACCCCCGAGGTGGTGGCGGGGCGCGTCGGAAACTGTGCCGGCGTTGACCGTAGGAAGGTGTGCCGATCCGCCGGGCGAGGCCTCGGTTGGACGGAAGCGGGAAGCTGGGGCGGGTCAGGCGCGGTGGCACCTGCCCGGAGCCCGTGGACGCCGCGAGTGGTGGACGGGTGAACGGTGTGCGGGCTCTTGAATGTTCACGCCACCCCGAGCGCCGGAGTCTGGCGAGGAGGCGTCAAGGCGCTGCGCGCCCACCGATTTCAGGGAAGCGCTCATAGGTTCGGAGCAGCGCGCCCAGATGCTCGGGGTTGTCGAGGTCGAGCGGTCTGTCCGTGAGGCGAATGACCCATCCGCCAGTCACCGTGCGCCGCGCCCGTGATAGCAGGTCCGCGTCACGGGCCGGATCCGGGAACCCGATGGCGTGTGCGGCGGCGGCCGACCAGTAGTTCAGCCATCCAAGGCGATGTGGAACCTCGGGCGAGCGGATTTGCTCGGGGAGCTTGAGTGCCGGCAAGCCTCGGGGCGGAACCCCTGGCTTGAGGATGGGGTCCCTGGTCTGCCGTGCGATCTCCACCCCTGCCCTGAAGGGCGTCGCGTGCCCCCAAAACGCCCGCGCATGCTCTGCTACGCTCTCGAGCACGTCCCCCGCGGCGACAACCGTGGCCTCGTCGAGCGGCAGCTCTGCATGGACATCCAGCAGGGCGTGGCCCCCCGGCGCCTGACGCGCGGGGAGCTGCGACCCGTAAACTGTCACGGGGGCGTTCTCGTCGCCGTTGCACAGCAGGGGGAAGCCCCCCTTTTGTGTTCCTTCCGCGAGCCACGCATCCCGCTGCGGCAGTGCGATGGGCTGGCCTTCCTTGGAGACCGTCCACGCCAGTCGCAAACCGGGAAGTGTCCGCTCCATCCCCTGGACGATGGCAAGCGCGCGGCCGTCGTCGTCCTCCAGCGAGGGGGCGTAGACGATGAGGCCAAGAGTCCGCTGCTGGGTCATCGCTTGCACCCCGTGACGACAATGTGGAGTTCGGGTGCCTGGAACTCCAGCGCTTCTTGATGTTCCGCCGTGCTCACACCAACGACGAAACCATACCCACAGGACACCGCGATGGCTCGCTCTTCCCTCAGTTCCTTCAATTGGTCCGCGATGACTTGTCTCTGGAGGAAGGCACTGTAGGTGTCGAATTGGTCGGTCTTGATTTCCCACAGCACGCGCGCGCCGACTTGCAGCGCGTCGAAGTGTTTTCCGTCGACGAGCACGTCCATTCCCGGGTAGCGGTTGGGCGGCACTCTGTCGGCGCATGTGTTGTGAGCGTTGTCTCCGCCCCGGTGCTTCACCGGGATAGCCTTGCACCTGGGGTGGCGCTCGCGAGCCAGGGGCTCGGTCGGCATCGGCGGGAGCCAGTCTTTCCCTGATGATGATGGCTGAGGGCTTCGGTCCGCGGATGTCTCCAGCAGGGCCGGCTTCGTTAGAGCTTCGGGCGCGACCTCCTCCGGATGATTTCCGCTCAGTTCATGCGCAGCCAGTGCTTCCTTGATGGCGATTCCCACCGCGACCGCCCCGATGACGATGACCGTGCCCACGACAATTTCAGGTGCCGCCAGGACACAAAGCCCGATTCCCAGCGCCGCCGCGCCCGTCGAGGCAACGGCGCATCTTCCAGTCACGTCGTTGAAACGGATGCGGTCATGGTCAAGCGCACGAAAGCACCGCTCCACCAGCACGGGCCAGGGCTGGGCCGCCGCCTGAACTGCACAGTGCCCTTCATCTCGCCACGGCAGTCTTGCCGCCCTGTGGAGGTTGGAGAGTCGCGGGTTCTGGTGTGTGCGGCCTCGGGGGCTTGAGTCAGGCGTCGCGCACGCTGCGAGAAAGAGCAGAAGCGCCACACTGGCTTGGGCTCGAATGAGTGCGCCCTTGTTGCGCATGCAAGTTCTCGGAGCGCTACTACGGCAAGGTGGGGGAGAACGCCTGGTGCACGAAGAAGTCCGAGTACTCGTTGAACCCGGTGGCGGGCAAGAAGCCCAACGCGTACGGCCGCTACGACATGCTGGGCAATGCCTCCGAATGGGTGTGCGGCGAGTCCAAGTGCACGGCCTTCAACCTGAAGGGCGAGGTGGTGGCCCCCATCATCGGTGGCACGTTGCTGGGGACTACAGCCTGGAGCGCACTGTGCGGGGCGGCAGCGCGTCCGACCAGCGCTACTTCGACCAGCGCTACGAAGTCCGCGCGGTCTCCCGCTCCCAGGCCTATCCCACGCAGTCGACGACCCGCATCGGCTTCCGGCCGGTGCGCACGGTGCCGTACGCCCCGTCGCGGTGGCTGCCTCCGGGGGGGAAGGTCCCCCTGGTGGCCGCGTGATGAGAGACCCGCCGGGGCGCATCCGACCGCGCGTCCCGGTGGTGCCCCGCGCGGCATGTCCAGACATGCAACGGCTCCCCTTGCGAGCCCACGTGTACTGAACATTCAGAGTAGGCTTCACACACGCCAGCGCCGCACGAGCGCTGACGCCGTGCGTCGAACGTGCGGTTTGACGCGCGGAGCCATCGACCGTGCTTTGACACCCTCCCTGCCGGGTGCTACCGCTAGGTGAAACATGAATCGGGCTTCAGCTTCTCCAGACCGCTCCGGACCCGTCACGCCGCGAGGCCAGCGGACGCGTGCGAAGCTGTTGAAGGCTGCAGAGTCGGTTTTCGGTGAGAAGGGCTACGAGCGCGCCTCCATCGCGGACATCACGCGCAAGGGCGGCGTGGCGCTCGGAACGTTCTACGTCTACTTCCCCGACAAGCAATCCATCTTCGTGGAGGTGGTGGACGAGCTGGGCACGCGCCTGCGCCGCCTCATCGCGGAGTCCGTGGCGGACTGTGAGAACCGCGTCGACGTGGAGCGGCAGGGCCTGCGCACCTTCTTCCAGTTCGTGCGGCAGCACCCCAATCTCTACCGCGTGGTGCGTCAGGCGGAGTTCGTGGATGAGGCCTGCTACCGCCGCTACTACGACCGCTTCGCTCGCGGCTATGTGAGCGGGCTCACCCGCGCCATGGAGGCGGGTGAGGTGCGGAAGATGGACCCGGAGGCGCTGGCCTACTGCCTCATGGGCATCAGTGACTTTCTCGGCATGCGCTGGGTCCTCTGGGAGGAGGACCCGGGGCTCGAGCGCGTCCTCGACACGGCGATGACGCTCATCTCCCACGGCCTGGACCCCCGCGCGTCCACGGGCCGCAACACCGTGAAGTCCTCCCCGGCTTCGAAGGCGAAGCCCAAACCGAAGACCCCGAAGAAGAACACCCTGCGTTCCGCCCGCCGTCCGGCGCGCGGCGCCCGGAGCTGACGAATACTCATGCGATACGCCCAGATTCTCTCCACTGGCCGCTACGTCCCCGAGAAGGTCCTCACCAACGCTGACGTCGAGAAGATTCTCGGTGAGAAGGTGGATGAGTGGCTCCAGCAGAACGTGGGCATTCGCGAGCGCCACATGATGGCGGATGACCAGGCCACCTCCGACCTCTGCGTGGGCGCGGCCCGCCAGGCGCTGGAGCGCTCGGGCACGAAGCCGGAGGAGCTGGACCTCATCATCATCGCCACCGACACCCCGGACTACCTCAGCCCCGCCACCGCCTCCGTGGTGCAGGCGAAGCTGGGCGCCGTGAATGCCGGCACCTACGACCTCAACTGCGCGTGCGCGGGCTGGGTGACGGCGCTGGACGTGGGTTCCAAGACGATTGCCGCGGATGACAGCTATCAGCGCATCCTCGTCGTCGGCGCCTACGGCATGTCGCGCTACATCAACTGGAAGGACAAGAAGACGGCCACCCTGTTCGCGGACGGCGCGGGCGCGGTGGTGCTGGGCGCGGGTGACAAGCCCGGCTTCATGGGCGCCAAGCTCCTGGCCAACGGCGAGTACCACGACGCGCTCGGCGTCTACACTGGCGGCACGAACCGTCCGGCCACCGCGGAGGCGCTGGAGCTGACGGGCGGCAAGCCCGCGGTGCAGTTCGTCCGCAAGTTCCCGGCGACCTTCAACACCGAGCGCTGGCCCATGCTGTTGGACCAGCTCCTCAAGCGGCAGAACCTGAAGCTGGACGACGTGAAGCAGTTCGTCTTCACCCAGCTCAACCTGCGCACCATCGAAGCGACCATGAAGATCCTGGGTCAGCCGATGGAGAAGGCCCACTACACCATGGACAAGTGGGGCTACACGGGCTCGGCCTGCATCCCCATGACGCTGGATGACGCGGTGGTGCAGGGCAAGGTGCAGCGCGGTGACCTGGTGGCCTTGTGTGCCAGCGGCGGCGGGCTCGCCATGGCCTCCGCCCTCTACCGCTGGACGGCCTGAGTCACGCCATGACGGAGGGCGCTCACATGTTCATCGGTGACTGGATGGGCCGTGGCGCCCTGTACTGGCCCGACAGTGTCGCGGTGGTGGACCCGTCTCGCGGTGACGCGGGCCGCTTCACCTACCGCGCGATGAACGCGCGCGCCACCGCGCTGGGCGGCTGGCTGCGCGACGTGGCCGGCGTGAAGAAGGGGGACCGGGTGGGCATCGTGGCCCACAACGGCGTGGAGTACCTGGACGCGCTCTTCGCCTGCGCGAAGCTTGGCGCCGTCTTCGTCCCCTTCAACTGGCGCCTGCACTCCGCTGAACTGGCCGACCTGGTGCGTGACATCCGCCCCGGCGTGCTCCTCTTCGGCGACGAGTTCCGCGACACCGTGGCGGACGTCCGCGAGCGCCTGGGCGGCGGACCCCGCCTGGTGGCGCTGGAGCCGCGGGGACTGCCTGGCGCGGATGTGTATGAAGCGGCGCTGGCGCACGTGCCTGGCGCGCCGGTGACGCAGGACGCGGTGTCCGAGGAGGACATCCTCTGCCTCATCTTCACCGGCGGCACGACGGGGCGCTCCAAGGGCGCGCGCGTCAGCTACCGCATGGTGGCGTGGAACACGCTCAACACGCTGGTCCACGAGGTGCGGCCCGGCGACATCACGGTGACGCACACGCCCATGTTCCACACGGGCGGACTGCTCGTGTACACGCTGCCGCTGCTCACCGTGGGCGGCACCGTCGTCATCATGCGGCGGTGGGAGCCGGAGGCGCTGCTGGACCTCATCCCGCGGGAGAAGGTGACGCTCTTCTTCGCGGTGCCCACGCAGTATCAGCAGCTCCTCGAGTCGCCGCGCTTCAAGACGACGGACTTCTCCTCCGTGCGCTTCATGACCAGCGGCGGCGCGGCGCTGCCGGTGCCGCTCATCCAGGCCTGGCAGGCGGTGCACCCGGTGCCCTTCAAGCAGGGCTTCGGGATGACGGAGTTCGGCCCCGGCCTCTTCAGCATGGGGCCGGAGTACGCGGTGTCCAAGGCGGGCTCCATTGGCCGGCCCAACTACTTCATCGCCGCGAAGCTGGTGGACGACGACGGCCGCGAAGTCCCCACGGGCGAGGTGGGTGAGCTGCTCCTCAAAGGGCCCTCCATGTGCTCCGGCTACTTCGAGGACGAGGCCGCCACGCGCGAGGCCATTGACGCGGACGGGTGGCTGCACACCGGCGACCTGGCGCGCATGGACGCGGACGGCTTCTTCACCATCGCCGGCCGCAAGAAGGACATGTTCATCTCCGGCGGAGAGAACATCTACCCGCTGGAGCTGGAGTCCGCGCTCTACGAGCACCCCGAGGTGGCGCAATGCGCCGTGGTGGGCGTGCCCGACGCGAAGTGGGGCGAGGTGGGCCGCGCCTTCGTGGTGCTGAAGCCGGATGGGAAGGTTTCCGCGGAGGCGCTGTTGGAGCACCTGCGGAGCCGCGTGGCGCGCTTCAAGGTGCCCAAGCGGGTGGAGTTGATGGAGCGCCTGCCCATCTCCGCGGCCGGAAAGATTCTCAAGCGCGAGCTTCGCGAGGCAGCGGTCGCCTCGGACAAAGACAAGCCGCGTCATTGAGTGTGAGCGCACCTTGAAGGACGGGCCACGCCAACGGTGGCCCGCTGCCTGTCGACTGTCGCGTCAGCCCGGCGATGCCCGCCGGAGGAAGAGGAGCAACCATGAAGAAGAAGCTGCTGTCCGCGGTGATGACGTCTGCGCTGTGTCTGGTGGGTTGTGGCGAGAGCGACCCGGTCGACAACGGCCCCGACAACACCCCCAACCTGAGCACGTCGCAGGGCATCCTGACGTTCCTGGAGGGAAAGACGCTGACGATGCGCGGGGACGACATCCCCACCCACCCGAACGGCTTCAGCGAAGACATCAACTTCGGTGCCAGCTCGCAGTGCTACCAGAGCGTCACCATGTCGGTGCAGGGCGGCAACTTCCGGGTGGACAGCATCCCGGGCACCATCGAGGGCGCGCCGCAGGCCGGCCAGCAAGGCACCTGCAATCCGGAGCTGCCGCAGAACGCGCTGTCCTTCACCTCCACCGTCGTGAGCATCGAGAACGTGTCGGCGGATGGCGAGTGCTTCGACGTCGCGTTCACCTTCCCCGGCTTCCGTCAGGTGGGCCGCGGCTCGTTCTCCGCGGACCAGCGGCGGCTGGACCTGGAGCTCTTCTTCGAGGGCGGCGCCACGGGCGCCAACTGCGCGGCGGGCGGCGTGGGCTCGGCCACGGTGAACCAGGTCATCGGGGGCGAGAGCCGTCCATTCGATGGCAACGCGGTGCAGAGCTACGTCATCAGCGGCAGCTAGTGTGAGTCCCGCCGGAAGGGAGGCGTGCTCCTCCTCCCTTCCGTGTGGGGCCCGTGCCCGGCGGTGGCCGTGTGGCGCGGGCACAGGGGGTGGAGCACGGCCTCGCGAGGCGGGCAGTCCGCGGGCCACGGAAGCAATGAGCACGCAGACGTTCGCAGTCCGGCCGGAAGGCTGGGAGCGCCCCCTGGCGTGGGGCCGAGGTGTTTATGGCACGGTGGTGGTTGTCCGAGGCACGCAGGGCGGCGCGGCGGTCCGCGGGAGCCCTGGCGTTGGCGTTGGCGGGAGTGTCGCTCCCGGCGGCGGCGCAGAGCACGCCGGTTCCCGGCCTGTATTTCGGTGAATGGAACGACGAGGAGAACCGCGACGAGGACGCGAAGCCGCGCGAGTTCAGCCTCATCAACTACTTCTTCACGCGCGTGTCGGTGCAGAACCAGGTGGGTGACCCCGCCGGCCTGCGCGGCGTGGCGCTGGGCCCCATTGGCCTGCCCGCCGGGAGCGCGGTGCGCGCCGAGCCCGGTCTGTCCGCGTACTTCATCGAGCAGCGGTGGATTCCGGTGCTGGAGTACAGCCCCCACTTCGTGGACGGGCTGGCGTCCTTCCGGGCGCAGTTCGAAATCGACTATATGTGGGGCCGGTCGGCCAACGCGCTCCAGCAGAACGAGGGCGGCGGCTTCAACGCAGACCAGGTCAACATCCAGACGAAGAACGTCAACGTCGCGCTGTACCCCACGCGCAACCCGCGTCAGCTGACGCTGCTGGTGGGCACGCAGCCCGTCTACGACAACGTCTACGACCCCACGCGCACGCCGCTGTCGGACATCACCCGCACCGGCTACAAGATGAGCTTCCTGGGCAGCGACGCCACGGGCATCTCCCTCTTCAGCGGCTACAAGGGCCTGGCCAAGCTGAGCCTGATGCCGCTGGGCACCGCGCAGGCGGACAAGGGCACGCGCAACGACCCGCGCCTGAAGTACATCTGGCTCCTCACCGGTGACTACGTCTACCCGGTGCGGCCCAACACCAACGTGGGCCTGTCGCTGTGGATGCTCAACGACCAGACGAAGGGTGACGCCTACGCCTTCGAGGGTCTGGTGAAGAGCGGCCCGTCCTCCACGGGCCTCAACACCTTCACGGGCACGGCGCGCTTCGACATCCTGCGGCCCACGGGCACCGTCTTCTGGGCGGGCGCCAACTTCAACCACAACATCGACTTCCGCACGGGCCGGTTCGGCGCGTCCGGCTTCGTCATGTACAACGGCGGCAAGTACGTCAGCGAGGACCCGGAGCGCTCCGCCCTGGCCGAGCTCAACATCTCCGGCCTCTCCGCCAACCTGGAGCTGATGTACCAGTGGGGCCGTGGGCCCGCGGACCTGCTCACGCTAGAGGGCATGTACACCTCCGGTGACGACAACCTCGGCGACGACCGCTACACCGGTGCCTTCACCCTCAACCAGTACGGCCTGCCGGGCGCGGTGTGGTTCAACCACAAGATGCTCATCCTGTTCCCGTTCACCAGCACGGTGAACAACTACACGGGCGCGGTGACGGACATCTCCAACCAGGGCTACGGCATGCGCGCCGCCATCGCCACGGCGGCGTGGGACGTGGTGCCCAACAAGTTCAACGTCAAGCTGGGCGTGGGCACGGCGACGTCCGACGCGACGCCCGCGCGCTGGACGCCCGAAGTCGAGCGCGGCCGGTACATCGGTACCGAGGTCAACGCGGAGCTGCGCTACCACATCCGCTACCTGATGACGGTGGGCCTGCACGCGGGCTACCTGTTCCGGGGCAGCTTCTATGACGGCTCGCCCACCATCCGGACCAATCCCTACTCTGTCTTCACCACCTTCACCTGGTACGCGTTCTGACCATGAGCACCTCCCGCGCCTTCACGGCCCTGCTCCTCGCGGCGGGGCTCTCCTCCGCCGGTTGTGTGCGCTCGTACGCGCACCAGCCCGCGCTCTCCTTCCAGGATTTGGACTACACCGCCGAGGGTACGAAGCAGCCCTGGCCGGTGAAGCGGATGGCGCTGCCGCGCACCGCGAATCAGTACAGCATGGCCGTGGTGCCCCAGATGGCCTACGTCGACATGCCCGGCAGTGGCCCGGACGCGAAGACGGTCGTCTTCATCCACGGCCTGGGCTCCTACCTGAAGTTCTGGCGGGCGCAGCTCAACGCCTTCCAGCAGCAGGGCTACCGCGTCATCGCGGTGGACCTGCCCGGCTACGGCAAGTCCGACAAGCCCGGCACCTTCCCGTACACCATGGAGGCCATGGCGGACGCGGTGCTGGAGCTGGTGGACACGCTGGGCCTGGAGAAGCCCGTCCTCGCCGGCCACTCCATGGGCGGCCAGACGTCGCTCTCCTACGCCATCCGCTACCCGGACTCGCTGAGCGCGCTGGTGCTGGCGTCGCCCGCCGGCTTCGAGAAGTTCAGTTGGAAGGAGAAGGAGTGGTTCGCCCGGGCGATGAGCACGGAGTTCATCAAGTCCGCGCCGGAGGCCAGCATCTGGGGCAGCGTGCGCCAGGGCAACTTCATGCACTGGCGGCCGGAGTTCGAGTGGCTGATTGAGGAGCGCGTGCGGCTGGCGAAGTCGCCCGAGTTCGACGCCTACGCCTACGCCAACGTGCGCACGGTGCGGGGCCTGTCCAACAACGACTTCGTGCGCGACAACCTGCACCGCATCACCGTGCCCGCCGTCATCATCTACGGCACGGATGACCGGCTCATCCCCAGCCCCTTCCTCCACGGCGGCGAGGCGCGCGGCATCATGGAGTACGGCGCGTCCCACATCCCTGGCGCGAAGCTGGTGGCGTTGGAGGGGTGCGGGCACACCGTGCAGATGGACTGCTCCGAGCGCTTCAACGAGGTGGCCTTCGCCTTCGTCCGTGACGCGGCGGCGGGGCGCATCGAGGTGCCGGCCGCGCCCGCGAAGGAGGAGGCGCCGCAGCCGGAGTCTCCGTCCACGCCGTCGTCCGAGTCCCCCACGCCGGAGACGCTGCCTCCGCCCACGCCGGGTCAGGAAGGCGAGCCGACGCCGGGCGTGCTGCCCCAGCCGTAGCGTCGTGGGCCGGTACGCCTCCACCTGGTGGTCAAGGTGGAGGCGCTCGCGGAAGGCAGCTACGGGATGGTGTGGTTGACCACCATGCCGTACTGGACCTCCGCCGTCAGGTCCTTCGAGTTGAAGTGGCCGTAGGGGTAGCCGGTGTAGCGCTTCTCACCCGTCTGCCCGGGGATGCGCGACGTGTACTCGCCGTAGACGATGCCGTCGTAGCCGATGATTTCGTCCGCCGTGGAGTAGATGCTGTAGCGGAAGGCGCCCTCGTAGCCGCTCGTGGAGCGCAGGTCATTGAGGTACGAGGAGCGGCCGACGACGAGGCCCCAGGAGAGGTAGCCCGGGTACAGGCCGTTGGTGGAGCCACAGGTGGGCGTCGTCGGGCCGGACAGGTAGCAGGACGTCAGGCCGAGGTTGGCGCCGGCGATGCCGACGAAGGTGTCCACCGAGGATGTGAGCGGCGCGCCCACGTTGTATGAGCCGCCGTCCGCCGCGTCGTGGGCGGTGCCTCCGAGGATGGCCTTGCGCGCCAGCGTCACGCCCATGGAGTGGGCGATGATGTCCACCTTCGAGGCGCCGGTGTACGCCTTCACCGCCTCGATGAACTTGCGCACCTTCATCACGTTCTGCTTCGAGTGGTACTGGTTCGCCGACTGGAGCGCGTTGGCCGGGCCCCATGTCGTGGCGTAGAGCTCGCTCGTCTTGTAGCCCCGCGAGTGGAAGTACTCGAGGGAGCTCGTCCAGCCCGTCTGGCCGAACACCGAGCCCACCGCCTTGTCCGAGTTGCCGTGGATGAAGATGACGGGCTGCTTCGTCACCGTGTCGGTGGCGCTGGCCTTGCCGCCGTAGCTTCCTCCTGACAGGTCCGCGCGAACGAAGTCGTAGCTGCCGTAGCCGTTGGCCGAGAGCCAGTTGCGGAAATGCGTGGTGGCGCCGGAGGTGGAGACCGCCGCGGCTTCCACCGCGCCGAGCTCCTCTTCGTGGGACGCGATGTCCTCGCCACAGCCGGTGGTGATGCCAAGCAGCAGCGTGCTCGCGAGATACAGCGAAGGCTCAGTCGCATGGGCATACTCCTTCGTTTGTTTTTGGAAGTCGCGCTCGGGACAGGGACTGCCCTCGAGCGCGATACACAGTCTAGATACATCTCACGCGAGCGTCTTCCGCTGATTGGACGTGCATGCACGTTGTCGCGCTGCGTCGCGTGGTACTCAACGGGGCATGCGCGCACGCAAGGTCGTCATCCGGAAAGCCGGTGGGTACGAACAGCTCCACCTTGAAGAGGTGAATCAGGTTTCACCTGGATTGGGCGAGGTCCGGGTGGCAACGGAGGCCATCGGGGTGAACTATGCGGACTGCGTCATCCGCATGGGGCTGTACGCCTCCGCGAAGGAGTACGTGGGGTGGCCCATCACCCCGGGCTTCGAGTTCGCTGGCCGGGTGGAGGCGGTGGGCGAGGGCGTGGAGGACCTGGCCCCCGGCGCGCCGGTGTTCGGTGTGACGCGCTTCGGTGGTTATTCCACCCACGTCACGGTGCCTCGGCACCAGGTGTTCACCTTGCCCTCGCGGCTGAGCATGGCGCAGGCGGCGGGGTTTCCCACGGTGTTCCTCACCGCGTACTACGCGCTCTTCGAGCTGGCGCATCCGCGCCCGGGCGCCAACGTGCTGGTGCACTCCGCGGCGGGCGGCGTGGGCGGGGCGTTGTTGCAGTTGGGGCGCATCGCCGGGTGCCGGATGGTGGGCGTGGTGGGCGGGACGCACAAGGTGGAGACGGCGCGCGCGCAGGGGGCGGAAGTCGTCATCGACAAGAGCCGGGAGGACCTGTGGGCGGCGGCGGAGCGGGCGGCGCCTCGGGGGTATGACGTGGTGCTGGACGCGAACGGGCCGTCCACGCTGCGCGACAGCTACAAGCACCTGGCTTCGCCGGGGAAGCTGGTCATCTATGGGTTCCACTCCATGCTGCCGCGCGCGGGCGGGCGGCCGAACTACGCGAAGCTGGCGTGGGACTGGCTCAGGACGCCGCGGTTCGATCCGCTGTCGCTCACCAACGACAACACCAGCGTGCTGGCGTTCAACCTGTCGTACCTGTTCGAGCAGCGCGCCGAGCTGGAGGAGTCCATGGCGCGGCTGCTGGGCTGGGTGGAGGAGGGGAGGCTGGTGCCGCCGCCGGTGAAGTCGTTCCCGTTGGATGCGGTGGCGGAGGCGCACCGGGCCTTGGAGTCTGGGAGCACGGTGGGGAAGCTGGTGTTGGTGCCGTGAGGGATTCCCTTTCATGAACCGGGCGCGGTGCCACCGGGTTCAGCTAGCGTGGTGGCCATGCCCATTGTCCATGACTGGCTTGCCCGGCGAGCCGCGCTGGCCCCTGAGCGGACCGCCCTCATCGATGCGAACCACGGCGAGCGGCGCATCTCCTTTCGGGATTGGAACGAAGCGGCTTCGCGCACCGCGGCCTTCCTCCACCAGGGGCTGGGCGTGGGGCGCGGCGACCGGGTCGCCGTGCTCGCCTACAACTGCGTCGAGTTCCTCGACCTCTTCTTCGCCTGCGCGAAGCTGGGCGCCATCCTCCAGCCCCTCAATTGGCGGCTGAGCGCGTCGGAGTTGGGTGGGCTGCTCGTGGACGCCGAGCCGTCCGTGCTTGTCTTTGGTCCGGAGTTCCGTGCTCAGGTGGACGCTGTGCGGCCGGGCGCGTCGTTCGTGCGTCACTGGCTCAGCCTCGCGGCGCCGGGGCCGGGTGAGCGGGCCTTCTCCGAGCGCGAGACGCAGTCGGACGTAGCGCTTCCTCCGCTGGAGCTGGAGGAGGATGCTCCGTGGGTGCTCTGCTACACGGGCGGGAGCACCGGTCTGCCGAAGGCCGCCGTTCTCACGCATCGCTCCATCACCGCCAACGCGGTGAACACGGTGATGGGCTGGGGGCTCACCGCCAACGATGTGGCCATCCTCAACGCGCCGCTGTTTCACGCGGGCGGGCTCAGCGTCTTCACCGCGCCGTTGGTCTACGTCGGTGGCGCATCGGTGGTGTGTCGGAGCTTCGATGTGGAGGCTGTGTTCGACCTCGTGCAGCGGGGCGTGGTGAGCCTTTTCTTCGGCGTGCCCACCATGTTCATCGAAATGCAGCGCCACCCGCGCTTCGATGCCGTGGACCTGTCGCGACTCAAGCTGGTCATCAGCGGTGGTGCGCCCTGTCCCGGTCCTGTCTTCGAGCGCTTCTTCGCCCGAGGCGTGGACTTCAAGACGGGCTATGGCCTGACCGAGGCGGGTCCCAACAACTTCTGGCTGCCGCCTGAAGACGTGCGCCGCAAACCAGGCGCCGTGGGCGTGCCGCTGTTCCACGTCGAGGCTCGCATCGACGGGGAGATGCAGCCGGGTGACGTGGGCGAGCTGCTTCTGCGCGGTCCGCACCTGTGCGCGGGCTACTGGCGCCGTTCGGAAGACACCGCTCGCACCTTCGAGGGAGGCTGGTTGCACACCGGCGACCTGGCCACGCGCGACGCTGAGGGATGCTTCCGCATCGTGGGCCGCAGCAAGGACCTCATCATCTCCGGCGGTGAGAACATCTACCCGTCGGAGGTGGAGAGCGTCCTCGCGGGCCATCCCGACGTGGCTGAGGTCGCCGTCATCGGTGTGCCAGACCCCAAGTGGGGTGAGACGCCTCGCGCGCTCGTCGTCGTGAGGCCGGGGACGGCGCCATCCTCGGAGGCTCTACTGGCCTTCTGTGATGGCCGGCTGGCCCGCTACAAGACGCCGAAGTCGGTTCGCTTCATCGACGTCCTGCCGCGGACTTCCGCCGGCAAGGTGGATCGGCGCGCGCTCAGCGCCGCCCACGGCGCGCCCTGAGTTGCCCACAAGTCCTCCTCAGGACGCAGGGGCTGCGCGCTGCTCAAGGCGCGCCCTGAACCTGATAGCGCGGCTCAGATGGGCTGCGCGACGGAGTCGCCACAATGGGCTGTCGTCCGTGGGCTGCGCGAGCGCCAGGCAGGGAAGGTGGAGTGACAGAAGGCCGAAGCGGTTCGCCTGGGAGGGCATGGGCGCGAGGGTACCTGGTGAGATCTCGGCGCGCGGATGCCATGACCTCCGTGGCGGGTTTCAGGCTGAACGGGCCGGGCGCGACCCCGGGCTCCCTCGCCGCCGTGACGCCCCGAGGGCCTTCGGGCCGGAGGGGCCGGAGCCGGTCCCGTAGCTCGCTGTTCGGAAATGTCGGGGGTTCTGCGCCGCGAAATCTCCCGACATTTCCGAACAGCGAGGTCCCGAGGTGCGCCCCGGACCTCGGGGCGTCTCGCCTCCTTCTCAGGGCGCAGGGGCGACGCGTCCCGGGTGGCTGCCCGCGCGTTCGCGTCGGGCCGCTCAGGGGCGTGGCCTCGTCAGGGACTGCCGCGCATGCATTCGTGCCAGGCCGCACGAGGACGTGGCCTCGTCATGGGCGGCCGCGCATGCGTTCGTGCCGGGCCGCGCGCTGTTTCTGGGCGTCCTCGTGGGCCTGCGCGATGAGCTGACTGGCGCGGGTCTGTTGCTCTGACGTCAGCAGGGTTTCGGCCTTCGCGTACGCGGCGCTGTCGTTGGCCTCCAGTTCCTGGAAGACGGCGCGTGCCTGCTCCATGGCGGTGCGCATCGCCGAGTCATCCGGGTGCGTGGCGCCAGCGGCCGACCGGTCCGGCGGCGGCCCGGGTGGACGCATCGCGTGCAGCTTCTGGTGCAGCGGGGCGTTCTGTTCCTCCAAGGCCTGTGACAGCTCGCTCACCTGGCCCACCTGCTCGGGTGTCAGAGCGAGCGTCCCGCAGTTCTCCAGCAGCAACTCCAGCGACGTTGGTGGCCTGCGGGGGCCGCCTCGCTGTGCATGGGCCTCCTGCGCGCATGCCAGCACCGGAATCGCGAGCACCATTACGAAAGGCAGCATTCTGTGGTTCATCTGTGTGTCTCCCTCGCGCGCCAGCAGGGAGGCCCTGCCTCAAGGCCCTTGGCCGGCAGGTCTCCTGGCGCGGCACGGTGCACCCTGACGCCCTCTCATGTCTGGAGGATGAACGGCGCATTACGGTGCATGTCGGAGGCTCGGGGGCCGTCCGTAACATTTCGTCATCAGTCCGAAGTGGACCGGACATGTCCCAGTGGGATTGTCATTGCGTGGCCCGGCGGAAAGTCTTGCTGCTCGCTGCCAAGCCGCCGGACCACACCTTTCGTTGCTACCGTCCAGGGAGACTCGAGCGGATGCAGGAGACACGAGCCATGGAGCAACCTCCCCACCCGGCCCCGGAAGAGGGCACCATCCAAGTCCTGCTGGTGGAGGACGACGAGCGGCTCGCCCGGCTCACCGCCCGCTACCTCCAGGAGCACGGCGTGGTCGTCACGGTGGCGCACACCGGCACGGATGCGCTCACAGAGGCGAACCGCCACGGGTTCGACGTCATCCTGTTGGACCTGATGCTGCCCGGGCGTGACGGCCTGGAGGTGTGCCGCGAACTGCGCACCCGCACCGACGTGCCCATCATCATGGTGACGGCGCGCGGCGAGGAGGCGGACCGGGTGCTGGGCCTGGAGACGGGGGCGGATGACTACCTGCCCAAGCCGTATTCGTCACGCGAGCTGCTGGCCCGCGTCCGCGCCCAGGTGCGGCGCGCCCGCGGCAAGGCGGGGCCCGCGTCCCAACCCGTGCAGGTGGGGCGGCTCATGCTGGACCCTCGCAGCCTGCGCGCCACGCTGGACGGCAAGGCGCTCAACCTGACGACGTATGAGTTTGGCCTGCTGCGCGTGCTGGCCGAGCGCGCCGGCCGCGTGCTGAGCCGGGAGCAGCTGCTGGACCTGGTGAAGGGAAGCGCCGAGGAGGTGTTCGACCGCTCCGTGGACGTGCACATCTTCCGGCTCCGGCAGAAGCTGGAGGTGGACCCCCGCAATCCCACGCTGCTGAAGACGGTGCGGGGCGCGGGCTACATGCTCGCCGTGGGTGACGAGACTTGAGCGCCGGACGGCGTTGGTTCCGCTTCCGGCCTCCCGGCAGGTTGTTGCTGCGCATCTACATGGTGGGGCTGGCGCAGCTCGTGCTCGTCAGCATCACCTTGTTCGTGGCGCGTACCTTCGTACTGGAGCGGCCCATCCGCCACGGCTTCGCGCGGAACGTGCAGTACAATGTGCGCGAGTGGGCGGAGCTGCGCGGCGACCCGGCGGCGCTCCAGGCGTCGTTGGACCGGGCGGCGCGGATGCTAGGAGCGCAGGTGACGCTGCGCGAGGCCTCCGGGCGGCTCATCGCCACCAACGCGGAGCAGCCCGCGCCGCCGCTGGGGCCTCGGGAGCTGGAGGCGCTGACCCATCCGAAGGACCCGGCGGGAGGTCCGCCTCCGCCCGCGCATCACCTGCCCATCCCCGAGCAGGGCCCGCTGGAGGCTTACGCCACCATCCGCATGCGGCCACCGGGCCCGCCGTCGGAGAACACGGCGCTTCTGGTGGGCGCGGTGCTGGTGTGCACGGCGATTACGTCCCTGGCCTTCGCTCGCACGTTGGCGGGGCCGCTGCAACGGCTGACGCGGGTGGCGCGCGAGTTCGGCGCGGGGAAGCTGGACACGCGCACGGGCATCCGCCGCAACGACGAACTGGGCGAGGTGGCGGAGGCCTTCGATGAGATGGCTGGGCGCATCACCCATCTGTTGCGTTCACAGAAGGAGTTGCTGGCCAATGTGTCGCACGAATTGCGCACGCCGCTGGCGCGCATCCGCGTGGCGTTGGACCTGGCGGAGGAGGGTGACGCCGCCACGGCGCGCGAGCTGCTGACGGACATCACAGAGGATTTGTCGGAGCTGGAGCGGCTGGTGGAGGACGTGCTCACCACCGCGCGGCTGGACCTGGCCACGGCGGGGCCGGGAGCGGGCGCGCCTCCGTTGCGGCTGGAGCAAGTGGATGCACGGACGCTGGTGGAGAAGGCGGCGGCGCGCTTCCGCACCGCGCGCCCCCGGCACCGGCTGGAGGTGCACGCGGCGCCGGAGCTGCCTTTGCTGGAGGCGGACCCGGTGTTGCTACGGCGGGTGTTGGACAACCTGCTCGACAACGCGGGGAAGTACTCGGAGCCAGACACCACGGTGTCGCTGCGAGCGACGGCGGAGGCGACGGGGCTCCGGTTCGAGGTGGCGGACCAGGGCATCGGCATCGACGCGGCGGACTTGTCGCGCATCGGCACACCGTTCTTTCGCACGGACCGGAGCCGCGCCCGAAGAACCGGGGGCGTGGGACTGGGGCTCGCGTTGGCCCGGCGCATCGTGGATGCGCACGGTGGAGCGCTGGTGCTGGAGAGCCAGCCCGGGGTGGGGACCACCGTGCGAATCACGCTGCCGGCGGCGAGCGTGTAGTCAGCGCCGGGGGCGGACGCGGACGCCCACTGAAAGAATTCGCATGGTCCGCACGTCCACGGCGTAGGTCGTGACATCCAGAAGCGGCTTGCCGGAGACCGCCTCCACGGAGAGCGCTGGAGAGGGTGGGCAGGCCGCGTCGTCCTGCTGGAACTGGACGAGGACGACGCCCTCCGGCCCTGGCGCGGACGTCACGTTGTAGGACTGTTGCCGGTAGAGGCATTCCTCATCGGGACGGACGCCCTGGGGAATGGGGGCTCCGCGCGGCATGAAATCATCCATGGCGAGCTGGATGGCCGCGGCCGTGTTCCCTTCCAGGTGGAGCAGTCCTTCCAGCGGGAGTTCGAGGGGGAAGGTGAAGCGCGCTGCTTCTTCCGGCGATGCGCGGGGGATGGACGGCGCGGTCGTTGCGCAGCCAATTGCCATGGCTCCGAGCACGAGGAATGAAAGAGGGCTGGGGCGAGTCATGGCTCCTGCACCGCCAGGATGCGCCACGCGCGCGTGTCCACCGCATAGGTGGCGCCCATGTCGATGAGAGGGCCTTTCTGCATGCATGCTCCCGGGCTGAGGAAGACGCGGACGAGGAGGACACCTTCTGGCATGGGCGCGGTCCTCACGTCGTAGGACTGCCGCTGACTCAGGCAGACCTCCACGGGAGAGGCATTGCCTGGCACGGAGACGCTCCGGGGCAGGAAGTCGTCCATGGCCAACTGGATGGCGGCCGCGGTCGCCGAAGGAATCTCAAGCTTCCCTTCGGAAGGGAGCGCGTCCGGGAACTTGAACCACGCGGCTTCTGCCGGCGCGGTGCGAGGAAGCGCGGCGGACCGGGATGCACATCCGGAAAGCAGGAGGCAGAAAGCGAGGACCTTGGGCTTCATTCCGTCACCGTGGTGATGCAGCCGGTGGCCTTGTCTTCGGGAAGGATGCGTCCGACCAGTCTCCACTGCCGGGCCTCCCGGACAAACAGTTCTCCGGGCCGGGACTCATTCGCATGGGGAACGAGCTTGTGGATGATGCACCGGGCATCGAACTGGATGCGGATGAAGTATCGCTGGGTCTCCGCCCTCCGGTCTTCTTCCGACATGGGGGAGGGGGACCACGGGTGGCTGTGGTAGTCGGCGATGACCGATGCCCGGCCGCGCGCGTCCTGGACACTCATGGGGGCGTAGCAGGTCTTCCGCCTGCTGGGGCCCACCGGGCGTTTCGAGCCCAGGGGAGAGGGGAAGCTCGCGTGGTAGACGCCGTCGCCCAAGGTGTAGAGCGCCCCGCAGTACTCCTGGCCGTAATCGCGGTCCGTCGCGCCCGGTAACCTCATGATTGCGGGGCAGAGCTGGTCGATGACGGGCAGCCGCGCGTGGCGCGGCTCACCCTCGCGCCGTGAAGCGCGCGGCCAGCTCCTTGAGCTTCGAGGCCCGCGCCCGCAGGTCCTCCACGGCCCGGGCAATCTGCTGCACGCCGGCCACCGACTCCGTCGACCGCACCGAGAGCGCCTGGATGCTCCCGGCGATGCTCTCCCCGGACGCGGACTGGCGCGTGTTCTCCTCCGCCATCCGCTCCACCTTCCCGCCAATCTCATTCACCCCGGCGAGCAGCCGCGACAGCGCGTCGCCCGCGGTGGAGGACAAGCTCAACCCTTCGTTCACCGCCCGGGTGCCCTGTCGCATCAGCTCCGCCGCCGCCCGCGTGTCCGATTCGTTCCGGCTCAGCAGCGTCTGCACCTGCCCCGCCGCGTCCCGCGTCCGGTTCGCCAGCTTGCGCACCTCACCAGCCACCACCGCGAAGCCCTTGCCGTGCTGCCCCGCGCGCGCCGCCTCAATCGCGGTGTTCACCGCGAGCAGTTGCGTCTCCTCCGCCACCTGCTGGATGAGCCGCAACATCTCCACCGTCACCTTGCCCGACGCCTGGAGCCGCTCCACCGTCCGCGCCGAGCCCTCCACCACCTCCACGATTTCCGCCATCTTCCGCAGCGCCTGTTCCACCGCCGCGCCGCCCTCGCGCGCCACCTGGCCGTTGGTCGCCGCCGTCCTCGCCGCCGTGCGCGCCGCCTCCGCCCCCTGGGACACCCGCTCGCTCATCCCCTGCACCGTCTGCGCCGCGCGCTGGAGCGAGTCCGACTGCTCCCGTGTCGTCACCGACAGCGCGTCCGCGGAGGCGCGGATGCGCTCGGCGTCCGCCGCCGTGGCCCCCGCCGCGTCCACCAGCGCCGTCACCACCTCGCGCAGCCCCGCCACCATGGTGTTGAAGGCTTCCGACAACTGGCCCACCTCGTCCAGGGAGCGCACCTCCACCCGCGCGTCCAAATCCCCCCGAGCCACCCGGTGCGCCGCCTGCGCCAGCGCCCGCACCGGCCGCACCACCCGCCGCGACACGTAGCCGCCCGCCACCAGCGCCAGCACCAACGCGCCCCCCAGCGCCAGCAGGATGCGCTGGCGCACCGCCGCCACCTCGCGCTCGATGTCCTCCACGTACACGCCCGTGCCCAACACCCAGCCCCAGGGCGCGAAGAGCTTCACGTAGCTCTCCTTCGGGATGGCCTCCGGCGAGCCCGGCCGCGTGGCCTCGTAGGACACCGCGCCCGCGCCCTGCTCCCGCGCCAGCGTGACGATGTCCACGAACACCGGCTTGCCGCGCACGTCGCGGTAGCCCTTCAGGTCCTTGCCCAGCATGTCCGGCAGGTGCGGATGCATGACGAGCCGGGTGTCCAAATCGTTGACCCAGAAGTACTCCACCTGGGCGTAGCGCAGCCCTTCCAGCAGCGCCGCCGCCTGCGATTGCGCCTCCTGCCGCGTCAACGTGCCCGCCCGCTCCCGGGCCTCATACGCCTCCAGCACGCCGTAGGCCGTCTCCACCGCCTGCCTCAGCCCCAGGACGCGGTCCTCACGGAGCTGCTCCCGTAGCTGTGGCAGCACGAACCCCAGGATGACGACGAGCAGCGGCAACGCCACCACGCCCATCGCCACGCACAGCTTCACCAGCAAATTCCGGCCGACCGCCATCGGCCCCCAGCGTATCCGCCGGACCTTCTCGCCGCTCGTTCACCTGAGTCTGGAAGCACCCCGGGTATCACTCCCGTGGCAGGTCCACACACCCGGTGAGGTCTTCCTCCATGTGCCAGGTCCTGTATTTCCAGATAGATATGAAGCGCCGTGAAGCCCTTACGCGCACGCTGAAAACATGAACCAACCCTAGAGGGCGGGACAGCGTGCAGGACTCGACGGAACCGTAGGAACTTCGCCGCACAACGTGTCAGGTCCTCTGGCGGCCCAGGTGGCTTCACGCGGTGGGATGCCCCGCATGGGCCTCATCACGGGCGTTCTCCGTCGAGAAAAGGCCGCGTCCGCGCGTCGCGGATGGACCCCGGGAGTCCAGCTCGTGCACAGCAACCCTATGGGTGAACAATTGGAGACTGACCCGGCAAGTTCTGTCTGTCTGCCCCCATACGTCCTATGCCAGCGGCCAAACGTTCCGGGTCGGTAAGGCATGGACAAGAAACTCGCAACCACAATCGGAGCTGCCGCGCGCGTTGCTCGCACCCGTCTGGAGCTCACCCAGGCGGACGTGGCTGAGCGTATCGACGTGGCCACCGAGGTCTACGGGCGCTTGGAGCGCGGCGGGATGCTGCCCAGCGTGCAGACGCTGATGAAGCTGTGCCACGAACTCCACGTCTCCGCGGATGAGCTCCTGGGGCTCTCGGCGAACGCTGCCAACGGCGCCTCGCGCCCTGGCGAGCCGTCCACCGCGCCGCAGGAGCGCCCCGAGGTGCGGCGCCTGCTGCGCACCGTGCGCCCGCTGGAGCCCGCGAAGGTGAAGCTGCTGGGGCTGGTGGCCAACGCGTTGAACCGGCGCTGAGCCCCGCCCCTCAATCCCTCACAGCTCGGAGAGGATTCGGTCCAGCTCGTCAGGCTTCACGGGCTTGACGAGATGGCGGTCGAAGCCCGAGCGAAGGGCCTGGTCCCGGCCTTCGGGGCCGCCATAACCCGTCATGGCCACCAGCCGGATGCCATTGCCCACCCGGGCGCGCAGCGTCTCCGCCACGCGGTAGCCGTCCAGCCCCGGCAGGCCGATGTCCACCAGCGCCAGCTCCGGGGGCTGCGACACCGCGAGCGCCACGCCCTGGAGGCCGTCCGGCGCCACCGCCACCTGGTGGCCCCACAGCTCCAGCAGGTCGGCGCGCATCGCG
>JBKGHI010000068.1:0-35118 GCA_046520405.1 Myxococcus sp. 1LA | reverse complement strand
CGCCGGGCCACCACTCCGCGCGCGCGTGGGCGGGCATCTCCACCAGGTAGAAGCGCGTGTCGAAGCGCACGGGCAGCGACGGCGGCGTCACCCACCGGCCCGCGGCCTGGAAGTCCTCCGCGTCCAGCGACAGCCCTTCCGCCTTCAGCAAGGCACCCCACCCGAGCGTCCCCGCCAGGAGCGCCTTGCGCAGCGACTCCACCTTCGCGGCGGACAGCGCCTGGGCGCCGCGGGCCACCAGCACGCCCGTCTCCTCGAAGAGCTCGCGTGCGGCGGCCGAGCGCAGCGCCGCCTCTTCTCCGCTGGCGCCCTCCACCGGGACGTCCGCATCGGCCGCGTCCAGCTTCCCACCCGGGAAGGCATAGAAGCCCCCCGCGAAGCGGAGCGCCTTGCCCCGCTTCACCCAGAAGACCTCCACGCCGCTGCCCGCGCGCCGGTACAGCAGCGCCACGGAAGAGGGACGGGCCTCCCCGGGACTGTGGGTCAGGTCCAGGCCCATGCCCAGACCGGGAAGACGCTCGCTCATGATTCCTCCACCGCCTGGCCGAGGAGCCGGCCCATCAAGTTGTGCGCCTTGTCCGCCTGGTCTGGCCGGACGTACAGCCGGACGAGCTTCACCGCTCCACTGTAGCGTTGATACAGCGGCGTGTAGCGCGCCACCTCGGTCAGCCGGCCGGTGGAGGCATCGATGATGTACAGGCTCGGCCCCCCGGCGGACGGCCCGGAGGTGTACTTGCTGAGCACGTTCTGGGATTCGACGATGTAGTGGTCGAACTTGTGGGACACCAGCGCGCTGCGCAGCACGTCCAAGTCGTAGCCCGTGTCCCGCTCCGTGAACTGCGCCAGCAGCTTGTAGCCCTGCCGCCGGCTGATGCGCTGGGCCCACGGGTTCTTGGAGCGGCGCAGCGTGTACCAGAGCGCCGAGTCGTCACAGAGCAGGAACTCCTCCGGGTCCGAAGGAATCTCGAACTCGCCGGGCGACTCCTCGTAGTAGCGCCGCAGCATGTAGTCGAAGTTCACCGACGTGTGGTGCAGGTAGACGGACACGAACATGTGGTAGCGGCTGAGGAGGAAGTCCTCGAAGGCGAAGGCCGCCGCCCGGCTGAGGGCGAGGTAGGCGCACCCGCCCTTCATCGCGGGATTGAGATTGCTGACAATCCAATCCATGTCGTACCGGCCATAGTTGACTCCCGTATAGAAGGAGTCGCGCAGCAGGTAGTCCATGCGGTCCGCGTCCAGCTCGCCGGAGACGATGGCGCGCAGCAGGGGCATCCAGTCCACCCCCTGGTGCGTGAAGCCCGGGTCCTTCGGTGGCTTGGCCCCCGTCACCAGCGCCACCGCCGCCATGGGCGTAATCCCCAGGCCACCGAAGTGTTTCTCGATGATGGGCGTCAGCGAACTGTCGAGCAGGATTTTGGCCGTGTAGTCCTCGTGCGTGGCCAGCTCTCCCTCGGCGGTACCGTCCAGCCAGGACGGCAGCCGCAGGAGCGAGCGCTTCGGAGCGATGCGCTCCGAGGCATGCGACAGGGGCATGTGCCCCAGGTCGTGACAGAGCACCGCCAGCCGCACCGCCGCGCAGAAGCGCTCCCGCACGTCCTCCGGCAGCGACGAGCGAGCGGCCACCGCCGCGAACACCCGCGAGGCGACATGCATGGCCCCCAGGGAATGGATGTGCCGCGTGTGCGTGGCCCCCGGAAAGGCCAAATCCCCGAAGCCGAGCTGCCGGACGTAGCGAAGCCGCTGGTAGTGCCGGCTGTCGATGACGGCCTTTTCGGGGTCGCTGACCGGGATGGTGCCGTGGATGGGGTCACGGATGCGCATGATTCCCTTTCCATACTCCTGGATACCCCCTCAGGAGGTCATCAAACGTACCGCGAACCTCTTCGGGGGGCAGCCAACCTCATGAGCGGACTGTGATGGAGGCAGGGGACGTGGTAACCCTCCGCCACCACCGAATGCACATCATCCTGCTGCACAACCGCGACCACGACCTCCTTGAGGACGACCCTGGGCGGGAGGCCCGGGAGGATGTGGTTCGTGTCGTCTCTTCCCTGGCGGACGCCCTCAACCGGGGCGACACCCTGGCCGAACCGCTCGCCATCGAAGGGGACCGGCTCGACTTCGTCGACACGCTGCGCAGGCGTCAGCCGGACCTGGTGGTCAACCTCTGCGAGTCCCTGGCGGCAGACAGCCGCGGAGAGATGGCGGTCCCCTGTCTGCTGGACGCGCTGGGGCTGACCTACACGGGTTCGTCCGCGCTGTCCCTGGGCCTGGCCCTGCACAAGCCGAAGGCGAAGGAGGTCCTCACCGCGCGCGGCGTGTCCACCCCGCCCTTCCGCGTGGTGGAGCGACTGGAGGATGCGCTGGCGGTGGACCTGCCCTGGCCCCTCATCGTCAAGCCCGCGCGCGAGGACGCCAGCATGGGCGTGACGGCGGAATCCGTCGTGCACGAGCGCGCCGCGCTGGTCCGCGCCTGTGACGCGGTGCTCCGCGAGTTCCATCAGCCAGCCCTGGTGGAACAATTCATCCCCGGGCGTGAAATCTATGTGCCGCTGCTCGGCAATCAGCCGCGCCAGGCACTGCCCCTGACGGAAATCGTCTTCGGCCGTACGTTCGAGGACAGACCCAACATCGTCTCCTACAACGCGAAGTGGGAGGCGGCGTCGGCGGAGTACCGGGACACGACCAGCGGCCCGTGCCGGGCGGAGGCGTCGCTGGAGTCTCGTTGCGTGCAGGTTGCGCTGGAAGCCTTTGCAGCGCTGGACTGTCAGGACTATGGACGGGTCGACCTCCGGGTATCTCCAGAGGGCGTGCCCTACGTCATCGACATCAACCCCAACTGTGACCTTCATCCGAGCGCGGGGTTCGCCAAGGCCGCCCAGGCCGCCGGCATGGACTACCCGGCCCTGGCATCCCGGCTCGTGGAGGTCGCGCTCGAGAGAGCACATGGACATCCGTCCCATCGAAGAAAAGGATCGGGCGCCAATCGCCGCGCTGATTCGAAAGATCGAAACCTTCTCGCCGCAGGAGGTTGAGGTCGCCATCGACCTGGCGAACACCACGCTCACGCCGGGCACCACGGACTACGCCATCATCGTCGCGGACCGGGACGGCGAGCTCGTGGGCTACGTCTGTTACGGCCCCACGCCGATGACGGAGGACACCTACGACTTGTATTGGATTGCGTCCTCACCGGAAGTTCGCGGTCAGGGCGTAGGCGCGGCGCTGGTGTCCGCCATGGAGGGCGACTTGCGGCGCCGCAACGGGCGCCTCATCCGCGTGGAGACGAGCGCCACCGAGGCCTACGGCCCCACGCGCGGCTTCTACGCCTCCATGAAGTACGGCGAGGAGGCCCGCATCCGGGATTTCTACAAGGTGGGGGACGACCTCATCATCCTCACCAAGCGGCTGTAGTCCGCGCGCCGCCAGGCCGGGCGGCTGAAGACAACGGCCCCTTCCCTCGTTAGAAGGGGCACGATGACTCGCACGCACCGACCGACCCTGCTGCCCCTCGTGTCCCTGTGCGCCCTGCTGGTGGGCGCACGTCCGCGCTCGCGAGAGCGCCCGCCCCGGCGGCCAAGGCCACCGCCGCTCAGGCCTCCGTCTCGGACGTGGTGAAGGCCGCCCGCCCCAAGGGCGGCGAGTACTTCGGCCTCTACCTCATGGACAAGAAGGTCGGCTGGCTCTTCACGGATTTGGAGCTGCTGCCGGGTGAGCCCGCGCGGGTGAAGACGACCAACCAGCTCGTCTTCAAGGCCATGGTGGGCTCGCGCGTGTCGGAGCGCATGCACCACGAGGAGCGCGTCTACGAAGCGAAGCCCGGTGGGCGGCTGCTCTCCTTCCTGGTGAAGCAGACGGGTGACGGCGGCACGCAGACGCTGGAGGGCACCGCCACCGCGGACGGCTTCCAGGTGGTGCGCAAGCGGCCGAATCTCGCCGACGAGAAGCTGCCCAGGCTGCCCCCCGCGAAGGAGCGGGTGGAGGACGCGGACCCGCCGCGCGTGGCGCTGCTGCGCAAGGCGAAGGTGACGGGCGCCTCGCTCGACGGAATGGACCTGGAGTCCTACGGCCTCACCACCACCGTGGAGCCCGAGGAGCAGCGGGTCATCAACGGCGTGAAGGTGAAGCTGGGCAAGGCCGTCACCGTGTCCGAGAAGGAGAAGGTCCCCGTCACCTCCTACCTCACCCAGCGCGGGGAGATGGTGCTGGTGGACTACGGCACGACGATGCAGGCCCGGAAGGAGACGGAGGCCATCGCGAAGCGGCTGGACCTGGTGGAAGTCTTTGGCCTCACCCGCGTGGTGCTCCCCAAGCCGCTGCCGGACTCCGCGCGCACGGTGCCCGGCCACGTCACGCTGGTGGTGCAGGGCCTGCCGGCGAAGTTCCAGGAGCAGACGTACCGGCAGCAGTTCACGCCCTTGCCGGACGGCAGCGTGGAGGTGACGCTGTCCGCCGCCGCGCCCAAGACGCGCAAGCCCCTGCCGCTGAAGGACCCGGAGGGCGGGGAGAACCTCAAGTCCACCCTGATGGTGGAAAGCGACGCGCCCGCCATCCGCGCGCTGGCGAAGCAGCTTGTGGGGACGGAGAAGGACGCGTACCGCATCGCCCAGAAGGTGAACGCCTGGGTGTACGCCAACCTGGAGAAGGACTACGGCGCCAGCGCGGACCGGGCCACGGACGTGCTGAGCCAGAAGAAGGGTGACTGCACGGAGCACTCGCTGTTGTCGGTGGCGCTGCTGCGCGCGGCGGGAGTGCCCGCCCGGCGCGTGGACGGCGTCATCTACATGGTGAACCAGGACGGCGTGCCCGCCTACTACTGGCACGAATGGGTGGAGGCCTTCGTGGGCGAGTGGACCCAGTTGGACCCCACCTTCAACCAGCCGGTGGCGGACGCCACGCACTTCGCCTTCGGCAAGGAAGGCAACGCCGAAATCACGCCGCTCATCGGCGCGCTGAAGGTGACGGCCGTCAAGTGAAGCCGTCCCCGCCGGCCCCTGTACTCAGGGGCCGGTGAGCGCCGCCAGTCGCTGGGCCAGCACGTCCGGCTCGGTGACGGGCAGCTCGCAGACGAAGCCCCGGCACAGGTAGGCGGCGGCGCGGCCCTTCACCGGCTCGCGTCCCTCGAAGGTGGCCTGCAACAGCGCGGGCACCGGCTGCCCGGCGCCTTCCACGACAGGGCCACGGTGGGCGCGAAGGCGTGGTCCACGGCGGCGCACAGCGCGCACGTCGTCGGAGCGCCCGCCACGGTGACGGCCGCCGCGCCATCCAACAGCGCGTCCGCGGCCAGCCCCAGGTAGCCGTAGCCCATGGCGTTGCGCACCAGCCCCTCGCGCATCCGCGCCACGTAGCGCTCCGGCAGCTCCAGGTGCTGCTTGTCCCCGGTGAGCGCCGCCAGCTCCACCTGCGCCTCCGTCAGCGTGGACGCGCCGGACGGGAAGGCGTTGTCGAAGAGGCCGTACGTCGCCACCACCAAATCCTTCTGTCCCCGAGGCGCCGTGAGGTACGCCACCTTCTCCGCGTCCCAGAAGAGCTCCGCGGCCCGGCGCACCAGCGCGTCCGCCGCCTCCAGGTACTTCACGTCGAAGGTGGCCTGGTAGAGCGCGGTGAGGCCCGAGGCCAGGTTGCCGTAGTCCTCCAGGAAGCCGTCGATGCGCGCCTGCCCCTCCTGGTACGAGCGCGCCAGCCGAGTCCCGTCCCACGCCTTCGCCAGCACGAAGTCCGCGGCCTCCGCCGCCCAGCGGGCCCATTCGGGCCGTTCGAAGACGCGCGCGGCCAGCGCGAGCCCGCGAATCATCAGCCCGTTCCACCCCGACAAGAGCTTGTCGTCCCGGCCCGGCTTCACCCGCCGCTCCCGCGCCTCGAAGAGCGTCTGGCGCGCGGCGGCCAGCTCGCGCTCCACCGCGTCCTCGGACAGCCCGTGCTCGCGCGCCAGCTCCGCCACCGGCACCACTACCTCCAACACCGTGGCGCCGTGCTCGAAGTTGCCTCCGGGCTTGATGCCGAAGTGGCGCAGCACCAGCTCCGCCTGGGCCTCCGGCAGCGCCGCGCGGACCTCCTCCGGACGCCAGACGAAGAACTTCCCCTCCTCGCCCTCGCTGTCCGCGTCCTGCGCCGCGTAGAAGCCGCCACCCGCGTCGGTCATCTCGCGGCGCACGTACGCCACCGTCTCCTCCACCACCTTGCGCCACAGCGGGCGAGGCTCCACCTGCTGCGCCTGCGCGTAGAGGTGCAGGAGCTGCGCGTTGTCGTAGAGCATCTTCTCGAAGTGAGGCACCAGCCAGCGCGCATCCACCGAGTACCGGTGGAAGCCGCCGCCCAACTGGTCATAGATGCCGCCCAGCGCCATGCGCTCCAGCGTCAGGAACACCGCGTCCTTCAGGGGCGCGCCACCGCCTCGCCGCCAGGCCCGCAGCAGCAGCGCGAAGTTCATCGGGTTGGGGAACTTGGGCGCGCCGCCAAAGCCACCGTGCGCCGGGTCCACCTGCTTCGCCATCCCCTGCCCCATGGCCACCACGTCCGCGGCCGTCAGGGCCGACGGCGCGGCATCCAGGCCATAGGTGGCCAGCTCCCCGAGCCCCTCCTCGAACTGCGCGGCCTGCCGCTGCACCTCGTCCTGCTTGTTCTCCCAGGCGTCCCGCAGCGCGCCGAGCAGCCGCGGAAAGCCAGGGCGGCCATAGCGGTCCTGCGGCGGGAAGTAGGTGCCGCCGTAGAAGGGCTTCAGGTCGGGCGTGAGGAACACCGTGAGCGGCCAGCCGCCGCCCTGCCCCATCAACTGCACCACGCCCTGATAAATCTGGTCCAGGTCCGGCCGCTCCTCGCGGTCCACCTTGATGTTGATGAAGCCCTCGTTCATCAGCCGGGCTGTCTCCGGCGACTCGAACGATTCGTGCGCCATGACATGGCACCAGTGACAGGCGGAATAGCCCACGGACAGCAGGATGGGCTTGTTCTCCGCCTTCGCCCGCGCGAGCGCCTCCTCTCCCCAGGGGAACCAGTCCACGGGGTTGTGCGCGTGTTGACGCAGGTACGGAGAGGGCTCCCGGGCCAGCCGGTTGGAAGTGTCAGGTGACGCAGGGGGCGTGGCCATCGAGGGCTCCAGGAAAAGGACCTGCTGTCGAGATACGAACCCGCGTGAAGGCGGGCAAGCCGAAAGCACTGGAGGGACGCTGGTCAACACAGCGTCGGGCTGACTAGGTCGCCCGCCGTGTCTCCGCCTCCCGCATTCCCACGTCCCGCCACGCCGGGCCTCGGCTTGAAGAGCTGCGTGGCGCTGATTGGCGTGGCGATGGGCGCGCGCCTCGTGCTGGGGCTCGGCACGGACGTCTACTTCGACACCGCCTACTACTGGCAATGGGCCCGCCGGCTCGACTGGGGCTACTTCGACCATCCGCCGCTGGTGGCATGGCATATCGCCCTGCTGGGCATCGAGGGCACGGCGATGTTGTGCGGCGGGGGGACGGTGGCCGCCGTCTGGCGGCTGGCGCGCGACGTCCACGGCGACACGCTGGCGGGGTGGCGCGCGGCGGCGCTGTGGAGCGTCGTGCCCACGGGCGCGGTGGCGGGCGTATGGCCCACGCCGGACTCGCCCCTCCTCCTGTTCTGGACGCTGGCACTGTGGGCCCTGTGGAGGGAGCGGTGGGCGCTGGCCGGGCTGGCCGGAGGGTGTGCCCTGCTGTCGAAGTATCCCGCCGTGCTGCTGGGCGTGGCGTTCCTCGCCACCACGGTGCGAGCCCGGCGCATGCCCTGGGGCGCGTGGGGCACGGCGACGCTGGCCGGAGCCTTCTTCGCGCCGGTGGTGTTCTGGAACGCGGGGCATGACTGGGTGGGCTTCGCGTTCCAGTTCAGCCATGGCCTGGCCCGGGGCTGGCGCAGCGGCTGGAGCACCTTCGGCGAGTTCCTCGCGGGCCAGCTCGCCCTGGGTGGGCCGGTGCTGTTTCCGCTCGCGCTGGTGTACGGGCTGCGCGGTCCGCGTGAGCACTTCCTGCTTCGCATGGCGGCGCTGATTCCGCTGCTCTTCTTCGGCTACGCGTCGCTGCGCACGCGGGGCGAGGCCAACTGGCCGTGCGCGGCCTATGTGGCGGCTTGCGTGGGCGTTGCGGGCATGAGGCCCGTGTGGCAGCGCGCGGCGGCCGTCAGCGGACTGGCGGTCGTGCTGGTGGTGGGCTCGCACCTGCTCTTCCCCGTGCTCCACTTCCGCCGCGACACCGCGCTGTGGCGGACGCATGGATGGAGCGTGCTGAGCGAGCTCGCCACCCCGCGGCGCTTGTTCCCAGCCCTGGCGCCGGACGACGTGGCCGCCGTGTACGCGCCCAACTACCAACTGGCCTCCCAGGTGGCCTACTACGCGCGCCGGCTCACGAAGACGGGAGCACCCGCGCGCTTCAGCCAATATGACCTCTGGGCCGACCCGGATGTGTCCTCCGGTCAGGACGCGCTGTGGGTGAGCGAAGGCGGCCCCCACCCGCCCGAGGAGCTGGTCTCCCGCTTCACCGCGCTGGAAGGCCCCGTGGAGCTGTCCGGCGACTTCCGCGGCCGCACGCTGCACACCTTCCAGGTGTGGTGGCTGCGCGCGCGAAAGCCCTGAGCTCTGCCCCACTCGGACGGGCCGTGTTCACCGAAGGGCAGTCCGGCCCGCTGCCTTTGACGGTGCTACAGGTGAGTCATAGGGTGATGAGGCCCGATGCGGCGGTGGAGCCCGTCTCTCCCAGGGGCCCGCACGGGACGGCGCAGGCGGCGCGCGCTTCACACGCCGTCGCACTCGTGGACCTGCATCCAGGAGGAGGGCTTTGCCGTGATGCAAGAGCATGACGTGGCCAGGCTGAACCGCTCCCGGCGGCTGGTGGTAGAGGCGCTGGGTTGTGGCCTGCTCGTCGTGGCCCTGGAAGGCGCCCACCACGGCGCCGAGCACCTGGGCGTGGGCGCGACGGATGGGCGCCTCTTCATGTCCCTGGCCGCGGGCGCGGTGCTGGCGTGTCTGGCCTTCGTGCTCCAGCCGCTCACGGGCGCGCACTTCAATCCGGCACTCACCTTCGCGGATGCGCTCGAGGATGGGACGCCCTGGCGCGACGTCCCCCTGTACGTACTGGCCCAACTGGGCGGCGCCGTCGCGGGCCGCTTGGTTGCCCACGTCATGTGCCATGAGCCCATGCTCGTCACCGCGCACGAGCCCGCGGCCAGCGCGGCGCAATTCGCCACGGAGCTGGTGTCCACCTTCGGGTTGCTCGTCATGGTGCGAGGCTGCGTGCGGAGCCGCCCCACAGCGCTGCCCCTGGTGGTCGCCGGCTACCTGGCCGCCACCATCTGGTTCACCGAGTCGCGCGCACTCGCGAACCCGGCGCTCATCCTCGCCCGCGCGGTCAGCACGCGCCCCAGCGCCGTGCACCCCATGGACGTGGAGTCCTTCATCGCCGCGCAACTCCTGGGCGCCGCGCTGGCGGTGCTGCTCTTCCGCTGGCTGCAACGCGTCCCTGAGTTGAAGCAGGCCCGCGTCTGGTCCGTCGTCTTCCAGTGCTCGAAGCCAGAGGTGGCCCAGCAGGCGGTGGGCATCTTCAACCACCTGGCCTCGCCTGCGCGCGCACAGGCCACGACCCAACTGCGTGCCGATGATGACGAGGCGCTGCCTCCGCTCGTCGTCCGGCTGGTGCTCGCAGGGGAGTCGCCCGACGCGGCGGGCCACGGCGGCGCGTCCTGGCAGCTCACCCTCCCCGCCGACGCGGTGAGCAGCGAGGACTCCCGAGTGCGCGCGGAACTCCGAGCCCCCATCCATCAGCTCCTCCGCAACCGGGGCTGGTTGCGGCTGTACGCCGTCGGAGACGCGGCCCAAGAAGGCCCGGGCGGCTCACGCTGAGCCCAGGGACACGCTGAGCCCAGGGACACACGGTGATGCAGTGCGCGCCGCTATGCCCACCGGCGATGACGTGCCCGGAACAGGCCGTCGTACATGTCCAGGAAGAGGTGCCCGCCCAGCGCGAGCCCCTGCTCAATCTCGACCTCCGCCCCGGCGTCCCTGCCGTAGGGCGCATCAAGCTGCTGGTAGAAGCCTTCCGCGTGTTCCTCGTCGAGGTCCGCGTGCGTGGGGTAGTGCGCCACCTCGCCCGCCCCGAGCCAGCCACGCGCGATGATGGCGCGCCCCAGCTCCAGCGAGATGCCACTGAACAGGTCCTCGATGATGCCGAACACGGCCAGCCCGGTGAGCGTCCCCTCGAACGCGGCGATGCCAGTCAACGCGACGTTGAAGGCCCGCACCTCCGGCCACGGCACGTGCCGCTCCACGCGGGCCGAGGCCACGCCCAGGCGCGAGAGCAACAGCCGGAACGTGCGCTCGTGCCCTTGCGCCAGCGCGCCGCGCCCGTGCTCGTCGAAGATGTTCTCCACCAGCGGCAACCGCTGACCGGAATGCGGCAGCCGGCTGGCGAGCATCGCCATGGGCCTGGAGAAGTGCGCCACCGCGGCGAGGAACTGGAGCTGCGTCTCGACGAAGTCCTCCCGCGCGAAGGAGCCGTCCCGCAGGGCGCGCAGGTAGGGCACGTCCAGCGCGTTCCACTCCGCCTTGAGCCCGGCGATGTGCTGGCGCAGCTTCAGATTTCGGACGAGGGAAGGTGCACCCATGCTGGCGCTCGAACGGGAAAGGAGAGGTCCAGAGAATAGACGGTACACACCGAGTCCGGCGCGATGCCCGCGGCCCGTAGCCAGTGGACATGGTCCTCCAGCCGCTCGTCGATGCTGAAACAAGCAAGCGCCTCTCCTCCGAGCGCCGCCAGTTCCACACCGCAGGTACGAAGGTACTCGCCCCAGCCGTGAGTCCAGGACTCGGGAGGCGCCGCCAGGTGGACCAGCGGCCAGGGACGGCCGGTGGACAGGCGCTGGAGGTCCTTGGCCCCCGCCGTGGAGCACCACCCGGCGCCTTCCAGCCGCCTGCCAGGCGAAGGCCCCAACCGGAGTCCCTCGCTCACGAGGCGCGCGGGTGCGTCCCGTGTCTCCAGCGCCGCGAGCCGGGAGGGAGGGACGAAGTAGAGCGCGAGCCGGCTCGACGGGCGCCCCATCCGCAGTGGGTTCCAGCCCCGGGCGATGCGCATCACGTCGCCCCGCGCCCCGCGCATCGCCGCGCCGTAGAGGAAACGAATCCTGCGCAACGGCGGAATGAGGAAGAGGTGCTTGAGTCCTTGCAGCAGGAGCTTCGTGGAGAGTCCGGAGCCCCGCGCGTGCTTCGCCAGCTTGAGGTCGCAGATGTAGAGCGCGTCCACCGTCCGCGCCCCATGCCCTACCGGGCGAAGCACGCCCGTCACGGAGCCCAGCAAGGTGTCGCCACGCGACGCGAGCAGGAAGTACACCTCGCCCATGGATGAAAAGAACGGGTGGTATTCGGCGCCATGGTCGATGAAGAAGTGGTCGGCCCCATCCGCAAGTGGATAGAGGATGTCGCGTTCCAGTTGGCGCAGCCGTTCGACATAGGGCCCGAGCGTGTCGGGCCGGACAACGACGAAGCGTACGTCACTCATGGGCCATGGAGGTGCGAGCGGAAGCCGACTTCGATGCGCTCGTAGAATAGACTCCGGTCCCTGGCCAGCAGTTCCGCGCCGAGCGCGTCATCGAACGTGAAGGCCGGCTGGAAGAAGCGGCGGAGGTCCCGGCGGTTGTTGAGCTGGCGGATGAGGATGGCGCATCCGGGCTTCGCCTCGCGCACGAGCAACGCCGCCCACTCCGCCACGAGCGCGTCCTCCGACCAGTCGAAGATGTTGGAGAGCGAGATGACGTCGAAGCGCCCCAGTCCCGGCACGTCCGGCAGCGAGCCCTGGATGAGCGTCAGCGCCACGGGCGCTTCGGCCCGCAGATACTCCGGCGCATCCGCACGCAGGTACCTGCCGAGCAACACGTGCTGGAGGAAGGGATTGCGAGGTGCATCCTCCCGCAGGAGGCCGCGCTCGAAGACGGCCTGGAAATAGCCCGGGTAGGAGCCGGGCTCCGCGTGCTGTGTCGCCGCGGGGCCGAACATCGCGTGCAACAGCGGCGCCGCCAGGGCCAGCTCAAAGGCCACGGGCCAATAGGGCGACGCGAACCACCGGGCGCAGGACTCCCGGCGCTGTGAGTCCGAGGTGGTCGGCGCGAAGAAGGCGGCAAGCTCATGCACGGGCGCGACGAACTCCTCGATGAAGCGGCGGAGCGTGCGAAAGAGCCCCTCGAATTCGCCGCGTTGGTTCAGCGCCGTCGCGGCGTCCGCCTCCACGCTGTAGTCCGTCAACGGCAGTCGGCCGAGCCCCTCCGCCTTCTCCCGGACGTGCGCGAGCTGACGGGGATTGAAGTCGAAGCCCACCAGCTCCAGGGCTGGATGGCGCCTAGCCAGCGTGAGGAGCGTGCATCCTCCGGAGGCCACCGTGAGCACGGCGCGCGCCTTCGTGTGCCCGACGAGCGCCAGCTCCAGCGCGGAATCCTCCCGGACGACGGCGAACTTCAAGCGGTGATGCGGCGTCGAAACCGGAACAGCTTCCATGTCATGATTCTACCTCGGGACCGCCCATGCCGCTCGCGACAGAAGCCCTCACGCCCTCGAAGTTGCGCGAACTGGAGCAGGTCGACGCGCGACATGTTCCGCGGCTCGCGCTCTTCCTCGTGCTCTATCTGGGCGCGGCGGCGCTGTCCGTCGCGTTCGCGGCGCGAGACACCTCCGCGCCAGGTTGGCTTGCCCGCCCCCTGCTGTACGTCATCGCCGCGGCCTCCTTGCACGGCATCAGCCTGTTCACCCATGAGGCGGTCCACGGCGGTCTCGCCCGCAGTCCCTGGCTGAACCGGCTGGGCGGCATCGCCTGCGCGCTGCCGGCGCTCCAGAACTACGCGGCCTACAAGGTGCTGCACCTCAAGCACCACGCCGACCTGGGCGGAGGGAAGGACCCGGACCACTATGCCAACTACACGGGGCGGCGCTGGCTGGAACTGTTGATGCACATCGGGCGTCTACTGCTCGGCTACCCCGCCTACATCACGATGATTCCCATCCTGGGCTGGAGACAGGGGACGGCCGCCGAGCGACGCTGGGTGGCATTGGAAGTCGCCCTGGTCTTCGCCTTCCTGGCGGCCGCAGTGGCATTCCTTCCCTGGCAGGTGCTGCTCCATGCCTGGGTGATTCCCATGCTCATCCTCAACACCCTGGTGAACGTCCGGGGCATGAGCCAGCACACGTTCCTGCCGGAGAGCAGTCACCCGGTCCGGGGCTCGCGGACCATCCTGTCGAACCCTGTGACGCGCTTCTTCATGTGCAACGAGAACTACCACCTGGAGCACCACCTGTACCCCCGCGTGCCCTGGTACAACCTGCCCGAGCTGCACCGGACGTTGCGCGCGGACCTCGCCGCCCAGGGGGCCCCCTTCATCCCGTCCTACTTCTCCTTCGTGCGAGGCGTCCTCTCCGGTTCCCTCATCCGAGGGCCGAAGCCCGTCGCGCCCGATGCGTGAGCGGCCGTATCCGCACGAAGTCCTGCTGGCCGCGTTCGGCCTCGTCCTGTCGACAGCGTTGGCATTCGCAACGGGCCTCACCGCTGCCGTCACCCTGAAGGTGCTTGGCGGCACGGTGTTGTTCCTGGGCGCCGTCACCCTCCTTGCCCGGCTGGACCGCGTGGCCCACGTCTTCCGGGCGAGGCAGCTGCTCGCATACGTCGCGACGTTCTTCTTCTACGCCTCCGTGAAGCAGACCGTCCCAGCGCTGGGGCTCGTGCCTCGCGACGCGTGGCTCCTGTCCGCGGATGCCTTCCTTTTCGGAGCCACACCGGCCGCGTGGCTCCAGCGGTGGAGCGCGTTCTGGGTCAACGAGTTCTTCAGCGCCAGCTACCTGGCGTTCCACGTCTACCTTCACCTCGCCATGGCCTGGGCGCTCGTGGGGGCACGCGCGAAGGCGGAGCGGTTCTTCACGGACGTCTTCGCTGATGCTGCGCTACCACTACGCCGTGGACCTGCTCGCGGGGGCCGTGTGGTTCATGGCGTTTCGCGCCGGCTTCTCTCGCCTCCAGTCACGGTGGGAAGCAGGGCCCGCGCACGCCAGTCTCCCGCCTGCCCGGCCGTCCTGAGTCACCGCGCCGGACGCCGCTTCCGCGTGCCCCGGCATCGAAGCGCGAATCGTGAGGCGAGGGGAAAGGCCGGGCGCTCCAACTGCAATCCCCCGAAGCGTGAGCCCAAATGAGATTGAGATGCGGCCATCGGTGAAGGGTCCTGCCGCACCCGATGGCCGCATCTCCCTACCCCTATCCGCTCATCCCCTCGCCTCCCTGCCTTCGCAGGACTTCAATGGCTACGGGCTGAACATGCCGGTGAGCACGCTGGCGCGGGCTCGAGGCAACGAGCGCTTGAACGGGCTTGTCGCGAGGTTCGAACCGGGCTGGTACCAGCTCTGAATCTCAGCGAAGTACGTCTGGCCCGCCTGCAGCACGCCCGGGGGCAGGTACACGCTCTGGAGATCCGTGTGCAGCACCGCCACACGTGTCGCGTTGGTGGAACCGTTGCTCGCACTGAGCCGGAAGATGTTCACCACGTAGTTCGTGGCCGTTCCGACCAGCGGCTTCGACCAGCGCAGCGAGGCGTCGGCCCCCACGCCCGTGAGGTTCTGGAACGCGCCGCGCGTGTTCACCAGGGGCGCCTGCACCGGCCCGACGAGGGGCTGCACGGGCGCGGCGGAGAAGGCGCTCGCCTCCTGATCCACGCGGATGTCCACGCTCATGGTGAAGGGCGTCGCGGTTCCCAGCGCGTAGCTCTTCGTGAAGCCCGCGGCGGCGAGCGCCACCTTCTGCCACGTCGCCGGGAGCGGGTTGTTGTAGGTCATGCTCCCCGTGACGATGTCGGTCCGCTGCGTGTCAGGATTGAGCTTCACGAGCAGTGGCGGCCCGCTGATGGACGCGAGCGCCGAGCTCAGCGCGGCCGGCCGGGCGGACATCCAGATTTCATTGTACGTGCTGACCGCGCCCGGGTTCACCTGGGTGCGCATGGCTTCGAAGGCCGAGCGTCTCCAATCCACGGAGAAGGTGCCTGTCGCGACGGGCTGGGTGAAGGTTCCGCTGACGGTGGCGGGCTGGCCCTCCACCTGCGTCATGCTCGTGTCGAGCACCTTGTGCATCCCGCGGTAGGGCACGCCATTCGCGCTCGTCTGCCATCGCATCTGCGCCAGCGAGAATGCGTCCCCGAGGCCGCTGTCGAGCAGCACCGGGTTGAGCAGGTGGGCGTAATTGAAGCTCAGCCCGGAGAGCGACGTGGCGCCCACCAGGGGGAGCCCCGTGGCGATGGTATCGATGTAGCCGAACGCGCCCGCGTTCAACGAATACATGTCCAGGAAGTCCCCCGGCTGCCAGGGCGACAGGCCCGTGGCGGACACCGTCACGGGAGTGGGCAACGAGGCGAAGGCGCCATCGCGGCCCCACTCCGTGGAGCCCAAATCGAAAGTGCGGCTGGTGCTCACCAGGTAGCGCGAGCCCAGCTTCAGGTAGATGCGGCCGGAAGGGACATTCGGCACGGAGATGGTGCCGTCCGCGGAGCCCGTGCCCGGATAGGCCGTGAACGCCCCGGTCGATGAGTCCCGCGTGTAGGCCACCACCGACGTGGCGGACTGGTTGTATGGCTTCGTCTCGTTGCCCGTCGTGGCGACGAAGGTGACCGGGCTGGTACCGGTGACCTGGGTGGACAGGCCTTGGGCGACCTCGGAGGCCGCGTCCGTCGACACGGAGGAATCCACCGCCTCGGCCTCGTCGAGCCCCGCGCAGCCGACCCCGGTCATTCCGACCAGAAGCCCGAGGGAAATCAATGGCATCTTCATTGTGAAGGAAACCCTTTCGGCGACGCAAGGAATGGCGCCGCGCAGGGAGATTCATACTCGGCCGGTCTGACTTTTTCGGGAGCGCTTCGACCCCCATTTCTCTCAAGGACTGTGAAAACAAACGCGATCTTCGGCAGGTGAGCCCGGCATCGAACGCCGTGATGACTGGCACCCTCTGCATGGCGGCCGCGGTCACCGCCGGGGGCCCGGGCTCCGCCGTCACCGTCCGCCATGACGCCCGCGCGGCCCGGAGTCCTTGACGGTGATTGGCCAGACGGCCAACCCGTGAAAGACTCCCAGTCCTTTCAGGGGGTGTCTCGCACATGAGAGAGAAGGACACGCAGTACATCCTGGATTGGATTGCCATCCAGGAGCTGGCCGCGGAGTACGGGCAGGCCATCGACTTCGGCAAGGACACCGGCGACTGGAGCCGCTGGGTGAATGCCTTCGCCCCGGAGGTCGTCGCGGACTACAGCCGGCTCTTCGGTGGCGAGCCCATCACCATCGCTCGCGAGGCGATGGGCAAGCTCGGTGGCGACGCCCTGGCCGCCTTCACCCGCGTCCAGCACGCCACGGCGAACACGGTGCGGACCCACTTCAAGAGCGACACCGCGGCGCAGGTCATGGCCTACGCGGACGTGGCGCACTTCTTCATGGCCGGTGGCGTGCAGCAGGAGTGGACCGTGGTCATCCGCTACACGCACGACGTGGTGAAGACGGCCGAGGGCTGGCGCATCCGCCGCGTCATGCTGGACCCCATCCACTTCCGGGGCAACCCGGTGGGCTTGGAGTTCGTGAAGGGCAAGCGCCTCGTCTGAGGCATCACTCCGGCAAGCGCGTCGCGGCTTCGGCTCGCAAGGCGCCCGGAAGCCGCCAGGCCACCACCAGCGTGGCGAGCGCCCCGCCAGCGCCCGCCACCAGCAACGTCACGGGGGCCGACGTCGCGTCGAGCAACACCCCTCCGGCGACATAGGACACCCCCGCGGCCACGCCGATGGCGCCATAGAGATTGCCAAAGACGCGGCCCTGCATCCCCGCCGGCACCCACCGCTGGATGAGCGTGTGGCAGGCGACGTCCATGGCCGCGATGCCCACGCCCCTCACGGCCTGCATCGCGAGCGCCGCGGAGACGGCCCAGGCCAGCCCGGTCAGCAGATTGCCCACGCTGCTCACCGCGAAGCCCAACACCAGCATCACGGGCATCGCCGCGCTCGCGCCCAGGCGCGCCATCACCGCGTAGCCCGCGACCAACCCCAGCCCCACCGCGCCCAGGAGCAGCCCCACCGCGGAGTCCCCCGCCTGGAAGGTGTCCTTCGCGAGCAGCACCAGGGCCACGTCGTCCACGCCGTTGAAGGCCACCACGGCGCAGAAGCCCAGGGCGACCACGCGCGCCACCCGGGCGCGCCACAGGTAGGCCACCCCGTCCCGCGCCTGCCGGAACAAGGACACCGGCGCCGCCCCCTCCTCCTGTGCCGGCGGCACGGACGGCAGCGCCATCAACAGCCCCGCGGACAGGAAGAAGGACGCCGCGTCCACCAGCAGCACGCCCCGGAGCCCCACGAGCGGGAACATCGCCGCGGCGAGCAGCGGCCCCAGCGCTTCAGCGGCCTGGGTCCCGAAGCCCACGCTGGCGTTCGCCGCCTCCAGGTCCTCGCCACGCACCAAGGCGGGCACCACCGCTCGGGAGGCCGGCTGGAACACCTGTCCGGCCACCGCCCGCGCGGCGACCAGCGCCAACAGCACCGGCAGCGGCGGCAGCGTCAGGGCGATGAGCGCCAGCAGCGCGCCCTGGAGCAACTCACAGAGAATCATCACCCGCTTGAGGTCGAACCGGTCGCTGATGGCGCCCGTGAGCGGCCCCAGCAAGGCGGGCGCGAAGTCCCCCACGAGGAGCAGCACCGACACCGCCAGGGCCTGGCCCGTCTGCTCCGCGACATACAACATGAGCGCCACCAGGCTGAGCGAGTCCCCCGTGAAGGAGATGACGCGCGCGCTCCACAGAGCCCTGAACGCCGGGTGGCTCCGCAGGAGCTGGAGGGCGCTCATCCCGCGTCCGCTGGCTGAATCACTTGCCGGAACCGACATGCGCCGCGCGCCTCCCCCTGGAAATGTGGCGGCGGCACCGTAGAGGAGTCGCGGGGTGGCTTCAAATCCTCCCCGAGCCCCGCCGATATACGAGAGAGGATCCCACCGTTCCTTCGCGGGCGACGGCCTCGCCACCACACCCCGAAAGAGAGCACCGACATGAGGATGACTGAAAACCCCTCCAAGCCACTGCTCGCCCGATGGCTGCTCGCGGCGGCCTGTGCCTTCCACACCGCCTGTGGAGATGACCCGCCGCCTCCGCCCACCGAGCCACCGCCGCCGCAAGCCATTGACTGGTGCGCCCACGTCACGCCCGGCACCGCGGGGACGTCCACAGCCTCACTGGCGATGTCCGACGCCCACGCCCTGGTCCGCTTCTTCAGTCCCGGAAGCAGCTATCGGGAAATCGATACCGCGCTCACCGCCGCCCTGGAGGGCGCCACGGTGGACTGGAATGACGTGGCGCGCGCCTACGCCGAGGCCCTGGAGTCGGTCTGTGCGCATGACGCCACCGCCTCCCCGTCCCTTCCCGCCGCGCAGGTCGAGCAGGTCGACACGGTCGCCATCATCCGGCCCGGCTCCGGCGAGCTCGTCCTTCCCGCGGGCACGCGGGCCGTCGCCATCGACCTGCGCGGCCTTCCGGACGCCCCCGGGTTGGAGGAGGCCCTGGCCCGCGCCATCTCCGTCGCCAGCAACCGGCCCGTCCCTCGCGTCTCGGCGCGCGTGCGCGTCAATGACGGCATGACGGACGAGCACAACGCCCAGAACGTCTACAGCAACTCCACGCACCTCCTGACCACGCCGGACTACGCCGCATCGGGAGCGGCGGACCTGCCCGTCGCGCTGCTCACGGGCCCCTCGCTTCCTGCCGCCGCGGCGCGCTTCGCGGTCGACCTGCGCGCGGCGCGGCGCGCCTGGCTGTGGGGGGAGCCCGTGCTGACGGCCGTCGCCGAGTCACGCTGGGTCCCCGTGGGGACCGTGGGCCTGTCGATTCGGCTCTCCCGGCTCGAGGATGGCGCAGGCCCCCTTCCCGACCAGCTCCCCGCGGACCAGGCGCTGCCCGGCGTCGTGGCCGACAGCCTGCGCGAGCTTCCGAACCGGGATGCACCCGCCGCGCTGGACCGGAGCGTCGCGGTCGCTCGCACGGGCATCACGCAGCGTCGGCCCGCGACGGGCTCGACGCCTCAGGTGGGGCAGACGGCCGGCATCGCGCGCGCGTCGCTCCTCATCGTCCACGGCGCCGTGCGGCGCTTCTTCCCGTACTTCCACGTGGTGGGGGACGGCATCGACGCGCGACTGGAGGAGACGCTGGCCGCCGTGGACACGGCGCCCCTGAGCTCGCTGCGCACGCTCCAGCTCCTGCGCCGCTTCGGCGCCGTGCTTCAGGACGGGCATGTCTTCGTCTACGCGTCACCGTCGCCCATCATCGGCCACCTCCCCGCCCTGCTGGAGGAGGTGGCCGGAGGGGACGTGGTGGTCCGCCGCTCGCTCGTCCCGGAGTTCCAACCAGGAGACACCCTGGTGCGCGTGGGCGACCGAACCACGGCGGAGTGGTACGCGGAGGAGCTCTCCCGCACGTCCGCCGCCACCCATGGCTACCGGCACGAGCTGGCCACGCGCAGACTGCGTGAGCTGACGGGGCCCCTGTCCCTGGTGATGCGCGGCACGGATGGCACCGAGCGCACCGTGCAGGCCCACCCCTGGACGGGCAACAACCTCGTCGAGGCGCTCGGCACCACCCCTTCACGACGCGTCAGCGGCTGGCTGGGCGACCTGGGCGCACCGTCGCTCTACTACATCAGCATGAACAGCGATGTGACGACGGACCTGAACGCCGCGACCGAGCACCTCGACCGGGCCGCGAGCGCGCAGGGGCTCATTGTGGACATGCGCGGCTATCCCGGCTTCAGCCACTACGACTTCATCCGGCATCTCATCCAGGGCCCCTACGTCAGCCCCATCTTCCGCGTGGGCCGCTGGACAGGCCCGGACCAGCATGAGGTCCATTCGGACCAGTACTCCTTCACCGGAAGCATGACGCTCGCCTACTCGGGGCCCATGGTGCTGCTCGTGGGGCCGCGCTCGGTGTCCGCGGCGGAGAACTTCTCCACCATGCTGGTCGCGGCGAACCGCGTCCGGGTGGTGGGGCAGCGCAGCGCGGGCACCAATGGCAACATCACCAACCTGGTGCTCCCCGGTGGCTTCCGATTCATGTACACCGGGATGGAAGTTCTGCGGCCCGACCGCTCCACATTTCATGGCGTGGGAATTGTCCCGAATGATGAGATTGTGCCCACCACGGAAGACTTTGCACTGGATAGAGATTCGCAGCTTCTGAAGGCTATCAACGTCCTCCAAGCACACGAGTAGACGCTTGCCGGCGTGAGTGCGGACAACGCCTTCCGATGCGGGCGTATGGAGCGAGAGGATGGCGCTCCACACGCCGTGGAAAGGAGCAGTCATGAACTCACGTTCTCTTGCTGTCTTTGTCTTGGGTGCCGCGTTGTTCACCGGTTGTGGTGAGCCGGAGGCAACGCCAGACACGCCCACTGGCGAAGGCGTCGTCATCCCGCCGGTGGAGACGCAGGGCGGGTCCGCCACCGTCACCGCCGCCGCGTACTGTGACGACGTGGCGACGTGGAACGCCGCGTGGACGGCCCTCGAAGACCAGGTGCTCGTGCTCGTCAACGAGCGCCGCGCCGCCGGCGCCGTCTGTGGCGGCGTGGCCAAGCCGCCCGCGCCCCCGCTCACCAACAACGCCCAGTTGCGGTGTGCCGCGCGCAAGCACTCCAAGGACATGGGCACCAACAACTTCATGAGCCACACGGGCTCGGACGGTTCCTCGCCCTGGCAGCGGATGAACTGGGCGGGCTACTCGTACCGCAACGCCGCGGAGAACGTCGCGGCGGGTTACTCCACGGCCCTGGCCGTGGTGAACGGCTGGATGGCCAGCACCGGTCACTGCAACAACATCATGAACCCGGCGCTCCTCGACATCGGCGTCGGCTACTACAACGCCCCGTCCAGCACCTACCGGCACTACTGGACGCAGGCCTTCGGCCGGCAGTAACACCGGGCTAGAGTGTGTGGCCGGGCGCTCATCCAGGGCGCCCGGCTCGCCTCGCCCATCATGGACCTCGTCCTCCTTTTCGTCGGCCTCATCAAGGTGGTGTTCGGTGGCCTCGTCGCCGCGCTGGGCATCTGGCTCGCGCTGCGCGGGCTGAGCCGCATCCTCGGCGCCAACCCCGTGGAGGAGCTGCGCCAGGGCAACGTCGCCGCCTGTCTCGTCCACGCCGCCAGCCTGGTGTCCCTGGGCCTGCTGGTCCAACACGCGGTGCAGGCCACGTCGGACGCGCTGGACCTCGCGGTGCAGAATCCGCCCCTGCACCTGATGGTTGTGGGCCGGCTGGTCGCGGTGGCCGTCCTGCACGTGGGGCTGTCCCTGGGCGTGGGCGTCACGGTGCTCGGCACGGGGGTGCTGCTGTTCGACCGGATGACGCCGGGCATCGACGAGCTGGCCGAAGTGCGCAAGGGCAACGTCGCCGCCGCGCTCATCCTCTCCGCCATCCTGCTGGTGCTGGCGCTGCTCACCGCGCCAGGACTTCAGGCGGCGCTCAACGGGCTCATCCCCTTCCCTCAGCTCCCTGAAGGGACGCTGCGCGCGCCGGCGTGAAGACGTTCTTCAAGTGGATGCTCGGGCTGGTGAGCCTGGCCAGCTGCTTCTGCTGCTGTGGCCTGGGCACCCTGGGCCATCTGGCGGGCATGGACATCGCGCCCCCAGAGCCCGGCCAGCCCCCCAGCGCGCGCGCGGTGGACCTGGGCCTGGTGCTCCTCCCGCCGGGGACGCCGCCGCAGCGGGCCCGGGACTACGACTGGCGGGCGGACAGCATCCAGCCGCCCGAGCACCACGTCGCCTATGGCCTGGGAACGGCGCTGGCCCAGACGCTGGCGGACGGGCACGAAGCGCTGGGCCGCCGGTTGCGCTACCGCTCCCTGGGCAAGGAGCGCTTCTCCTTCAACGCGCCCCCCGGCTGCAGCGCCGACATGCGCTGCATCTACGAGGAGCTGATGCGCACCAACGCCGAGCCTGTGCGCGCGCTGGGTGACACGTTCGTCGCCACCATCCGCGAGCGAGAGCTGGATGCCGCGCAGGCCACCCAGCTCATCATCAACTTCGTGCAGCGCATCCAGTACGAGCTGCCGGAGGACGAGGCTTTCGGAATCGTCCCGCCGGCGCTGGTCCCCGCCGAGGACCGGGGCGACTGCGACTCCAAGGCGGTGCTCGCGGTGATGCTGCTGCGGCAGGTGGGCATCGACGCGGTGGTGCTGTACTCGGACCCGCTGGCCCATGCCGCGGTGGGCGTGGGCCTCCCCGGAAAGGGCGCCGCGCTGCGCTATGCCGGGCGCAGCTACCAGTACGCGGAGGTCACCGCCGAGGGCTGGCCGCTGGGCATGATTCCGCCTCAGTACGACAAGCCCCGGCTGTGGAAGGTCATGCCGCTGACAGGGGGCCCGGACACGGCGGGCTGACGCCCCCAGGACGTCAGCCTGCCTCCGGCGTGGGCGCCGCGAGCAGGCCCCGCACCAGGTGTTCGTAGGCCTCCTTCATCGGCAGCTCGGAGTCGACCTTGAGCCGCCGCCGCAGCGTCTGGGTCCGCCGGCCATCGCGCGGGTCCACGCCCTCCTTCTGGTACGCCTCCCACCACACCCCGCTCCCCCGCCGTTGCCAGAGCGGCACGTCGTTGAAGTTGATGCCGCGCTGGAAGAGCAGCTCGTTCTTGTAGCTCACGGGCTTGCCGTCCAGCTCGCGGGTGGCCAGAGCGGCGCTCCGGCCCTCCTTGCGCAGCGTCCAGTAGCACCAGCCATGCAGCGAGCACCGGCTGCCGTCGGCCTGACGCCAGAGGAAGTAATCCAGCACCGCGCGCTCCGAGGCGCCCAACCACGCGCGTCCGTCGAACACCCCTGGAACACCCGCGGCGTGCGTGAAGGTGGCGCTGGCCATGCCCGCCGCCAGGGACACCACCTTCTCCACGGAGCGGTCGAAGAGCGCCCAGTCCGGGCGGAAGAGCACGGAGATTTCGTCGCTCTGGGTGTAGGCGTAGACGCCCTGGAGTTCCTCCAGCATCACGCAGGCGGTGCGCACCATGAACTGGTGGAAGACCGGGTCGAAGGGCTTCTCGTAGCGCGACTCGGTGAAGCGCGAGAAGCCCCGCCCGTCCACGCGCAGCACCACCCAGGCCCCCGGCAGCATGCGCTGGCCGTGGAACACCTCCCCCTGCCTTGCTCGTGTCGCCAGCTCATCAGGGTCCATCGGGGTCCTCCTTCCAAGCTTCGACGCGGATGCCACCATCGGCGGCGAGCGTCACGAAGTACAGCGAGTCAAAGCCCTCCTCCAGCCGGGGCCGCTGGAGCTGTTTCACCGTCGCACGCAGCGCGACCTCCGGCACCCGGGCGCGCCCCAGGCGAGCGGCATTCCGCGCCAGGCAATCCTCCAGGTTGGACGCGAAGTAGTAGCCCAGGATGCGAGCCTGGTACTCACGCCCCAGGGCGATGAGCGGCGCGCGAACCTCCGGAGAGGGATTGGTGTTGTCCACCACCACCGAGCGGCCCGCGGCCAGCGCCTCCGCGATGTACCGGCGCTGACGGGCCTCCTTGCGGACGGCATGCGGCCACAAGTCCTTGCTGATGTGTACGTGCGTGGCCGCGAAACGCTGCCGGTAGAGGCTGCTCTTGCCCGAGCCCTGCAAGCCAACGAAGAGAACGAGGTCCATGACGAGCCGCTCCGGACGCCTCCGCGCGAGACGGCCTGACGTCTACCGCGCCCGGCCGCGACGCTGCCACGCGAAAAAGACAGCCAAGCCGACACATCCGCGAAACCAGCACTGTTCGAAACAATTCACAGACGCCTGGCACCTCAATGAATTCCAAGACTTGGACCCGCATTGACACAACAAGTTTAGTGAGACTAACAAGCCCATCTTGCATTTCGAGGATTCAAGCGCCGTGCAGCACGGAGTGCCCTTTCAAGGAGACACCGCCATGCGTATGCCGTCCTCGTTGTCCCCGCTGTCCCTCCTGGCCCTCGGTTGGGGCCTGTCCGCGCCGCTCACGGCGCTCGCAGCGAACCCGCCGGACGCGCGCCCGGGCGTCGTCCGGAGCACCTCGGCGCTGGGCCCTGCCCAGCTCATCACCGGCGCCGAGGTGGAGAAGGCCCGCTTCGCCAAGGGTCTCGACCGGGCGGCGAGCGGCGCGTATGCCCTTGCCACGAGCACCGGCCACGTCTTCCACCGGACGGCCCGGCCCATCCATGCCCTGAAGACACGCGACATGCCGCGCGCGTCGGTCCAGCTCCACACCTGGCAGGAAGAGACGGCTGACGGCCGGCGCCAGGACCACTTCGCCTACAGCCAGGGCGGCGTGGCGCTGCTGGGCCGCGTGCAAACCACTGAGTACCTGGTGCGGCTGGTGCACACGAGCTTCGATCCGCTCCGGGGCGCGCAGCCCCTGGTCGCGGGGGTGCTCTCCGCGGACGCGAACAACATGCTGCACCTGGTGCAGTTCCACGCCACGCCCCTGCCGGAGTTCCGTGACGCCATCACGGCCGCGGGAGGCAAGGTGCTGCGCTTCCTCACCGACCACACGTTCCTGGTGGAGATGAGCCCCAGCACGCACAAGCGCATCGCCACGCTGCCCTATGTCCGCTGGGTGGGCGCGTACCATCCGGAGTACCGGGTGGAGAACGTGCTGCGTGATTCGCTCCAGGGCCGCGCCTTGAAGCTGGAGCCGCAGCGGTACTCCATCATGGTGGGCGAGCGGGGCGCGGCGCGACAGGGCGAGGTCGCCTCGCTGGTCCGCGCGCTGGGCGGCACGGTGGAGCTTGTCGAGGCGGGCGGCCTGCGCGTGGAGGCCACGCTGACGCAGTCCCAACTGGAGCGGCTGGTTCGCTCCAACGCCGTGCAGTACGTCGACCGGTGGGGCGGCCCCGGTGAAACCGACAACAACAACGTCCGCGAGGTGGGCGGCGCGACCCACATCGAGACGGTGGCGGGCTTCACGGGCCAGGGGGTCCGCGGCGAAATCTTCGACACCGAGCTGCGCACCACGCACCAGGAGTGGGCGACCCCGCCCATCATCCACAGCACCAGCACCACGGGCGGCTTCCACGGCAGCGCCTGCTACAGCATCAACTTCGCGCGGGGCGTGGATGGCGACTCGCGCGGCCTGATTCCCTCCGGACAGGGCATCTTCTACCGCTACAACGAGTCCTCCCAGTTCGGCGGCCCCAAGTCCCGCTACGACATCAACCGGGAGCTCATCGACCCGTCCGGGCCGTACCGCGCCGTGTTCCAGACCTCCAGCGTGGGCAGCACTCAGGTGACGGGCTACACCACCATCTCCGCCGAGGTGGACGACTACCTGTTCCAGTACCCCATCCTCAGCACGCAGTCGCAGAGCAACACCGGCAACCAGAACTCGCGGCCCCAGGCGTGGGCGAAGAACATCGTGTCCGTGGGCGGCATGTACCACTACAACAACGCCAACCGCGGGGATGACCGGTGGAACGGCGGCGCCAGCATCGGCCCCGCGGCGGACGGCCGCCTCAAGCCGGACCTGTCGTACTACTACGACTCCATCCGCTCCGCGTCGAACACCAGCAACACGTCCTACACCAACTTCGGCGGCACCAGCGCGGCCACGCCGCAGACGGCGGGTCACTTCGGCCTGCTGTTCCAGATGTGGCACGAAGGCGTCTGGGCGGGCTTCGGCGGTGGCGCGGATGTCTTCGACAGCCGTCCGAAGATGGCCACGGCGAAGGCGCTGATGATCAACCTGGCGCACCGCTACGACTGGACCGCGGGCGGCACCAACGGCGACCTGACGCGCGCGCGGCAGGGCTGGGGCACCGCGGACGTCCGGCGCCTGCATGACCGCGCCGCCGTGACGAGCATCATCAACGAGACGGACACGCTGCTGCCGCTCGGCACGAACACGTACGACGTCACCGTGGCCCCGGGCGAGACGGAGTTCAACGTCACCCTGGTCTACACGGACCCCGCTGGCACGGTGGGCGCGGCGCACGCGCGCATCAACGACCTGTCGCTGCGCGTGACGTCCCCCACCGGCGTCGTCTACTGGGGCAACAACGGCCTGACGGCGAGCAACGTCTCCACGGCGGGTGGCGTGTCGAACACGGTGGATACGGTGGAGAACGTGTTCCTCGCCAACCCCGCCGTCGGCACGTGGACCGTGGAGGTGATTGGCGACGAAATCGTCGAGGACACGATTCTGTCGACGCGCGCAATCGATACGACCTACGCGCTGGTCGTGAGCGGCGGGCGCATCCAGTAACACCGGGTTGAGCTGACGCAGGTGCCGGGCCGGTGCTCCCTTCGTGGGATGCCGGCCCGGACTGTTTCTGGAGGACTACCGCGGGGTGCGCGTGCGCCGCTCCAGGAGTATCGGAGTCACCGGGTGCTCGCGGAGGAGTTCGAGGAGCAGCGGCTGGAGGTGATTGCGAATGGCATCATCCAGTCCAGGAATGGCGAGCAGCGTCTTGGTGGGTCCCGCGAATGCCATCTTCCTCGGAGGGCCACTCACGGCGACAATGGCCGTCAATCCCGCGGCCACCCGCACCCAGGGGAGCGCCGCACTGCGCCCTCCCGAAAGCTTCACCAATGCGCCCCGGAATGATTGGGTGACACCCTTCACGTGCGCGCCATGCCGTATGGTCCGCACGGCGTTCGCGAACGACAGCAACGTGCTGCCCTCGCCTTCGCACCACTGCAATGCACACTGGACACGCAGTCCATCCCACGTGAAGTCGAAGGCGATCGGCTCGAGATGTAGACGCGTCCGCGCCTTCGTGAGGACGTGCGCCCACTCCGCCACTCCGCCGGGCAAGTGCCACAGCGTGCGCTTTTCCCGCTGGAGGTCGACGAAGGCAACGCGCAGCCCAGGAGTGAGCGCCGCCACCTCGTTACAGCGTTGGGCAAGGCGCTCTCTGTCGAAGGCGAGCACCTCGAAGAGGGTCGCGTCTGGGACGAAGTGGATGCGTATTCCTCTTTCCGCGGCAACGGGCATCGGCTCCATCGGCGTCACCTCGGACACGTCTCCCTGTGGACGGCCGAGCTCGCCCAGCAAGCGCCACTGACGCCCCTCCGCCCAGATGTCCACCTGGTAGCGCGACGACAAAGCCAGACACACAACGAGCATGTTGCCCCAGAACAGCCCCGCTCCCGGTGGATGCCCGCCGAACCAGTTACCTGCCGCCACGGGGACCACCTCACCGGCAGGCACCGTGCGACCGGAGGAGAAGAGCGCGATGGAGTTATCCTCGCCCAGCTCCAACACCACGTCCCCACACTCCCCAAGGATTGCCTCTTCGTGAAGCGACTCCAGGAGGAAATAGACGAGGTGATGCAACCCGCGGTCGCCCGTATCACCGCAGTACATGCCAGGACGCCTGCGTATCGCCTCGATGCCATCGATGGGCACTATCATCCCGACATTCTACGTCGACCCCGGTTGCCCCTCCCGTGGACACGAGCGTCCTCGTCCCACTGGCCCAAGCCCCGTCCCAGTGGCATGACGTGCCCATGGCACGTGACGTCTCCTTCTTCGACCAGCTCGGCTCGCTCCTCGCCCAGGAACGCGAGGCCGAGAAAGCCCGTCTGGCCGCGCTCGCCCAGAGCCTCACGCTGCACGAGCGCGAGGAGCACGGCCTGTCCGTCCTGGACCTGGAGTCCATCGAGGAGGAGGTCGGCCTGGGAGGCCGCTTCCTCGTCACCCTGGGCCGCGCGGACCGCCGCCCCCTGCCCACCCGCCTGCACAACGGCGACCTGGTGGCCGTGCTGCCCCGCCGCGCGGAGGTGAAGGAGCCCGCACGGGCCCTCATCTCCCGCGCCACCGCCACGCGCATCCAGCTCGCCTTCGACCGCTCCCCGCCGCCCTACGTCCACGAGGGCCTCCTGCGCCTGGACGTCGTCCCCAACGACGTCACCTACGACCGGCTGCGCGCCGGCCTCCAGCGCATCAAGGCCCTGGACAAGGGCGCCGAGCGGCACAAGCGCGAGGTCCTCCTGGGCAACGAGCCGCCCCGCTTCGACAAGCCCCGCGAGTTCGAGCCCACCCGCCCCCTCAACCCCGAGCAGCAGGACGCCACCGCCCGCGCGCTCGCCTCGGAGGACTTCTTCCTGGTCCACGGCCCCCCGGGCACCGGCAAGTCCACCGTGCTGGCCGAGGTCGCCGCCCAGGCCGTGGCGGACGGCAAGCGCCTCTTGTGCACCGCCGCCAGCAACGCCGCCGTGGACCACCTGCTGGACCTGTGCCTGGACAAGGGCCTGCGCGCCATCCGCGTGGGCCACCCCGCACGCGTGGCCGCGCGGTTCCAGGAGCACACCCTGGACATCGTCGTGGAGTCCCACCCGGACCGCGTCGTCTCCCGCGACCTCTTCGACGAGGCCTTCTCCCTGCTGGGCTACGCGCGCCGCCAGCGCACCCAGGGCCGCAGCCGCGAGCGCTTCGCCAACGCCCGCGCCTCCACCAGTGAAGCCAAGGGCATGCTCGACGAGGCCCGCGCCCTGGAGCGCAAGGCCGTGAAGTCCGTGCTCGCCAACGCGGACGTCATCTGCGTGACGCTCTCCAGCCTCGACTCCGGCGTGCTCGCGGGCGAGCAGTTCGACCTGGCCCTGCTCGACGAGGCCACCCAGGCCACCGAGCCCCTGGCGCTGCTCGGCTTCCTGCGCGCGCCCCGCGTCATCCTCGCCGGAGACCCGCAGCAGCTTCCGCCCACCGTCCTCTCCCAGGAGGCCGCGAAGGCGGGCCTGGGCGTGAGCCTCTTCGAGCGGCTGCTCAAGGACCACGGCGAGGGCGTCAAACGCATGCTGCGCGAGCAGTACCGGATGAACGCGCGCATCATGGACTTCCCCTCACGCGAGATGTACGGCTGCGAGCTGCGCGCCCACCCCTCCGTGGCGGACCGCACGCTGGACGCCGTCCTCACGCCCGGCGCGGGCGTGGACGCGCCCCCCGTGCTCTACCTGGACACCGCCGGCAAGGGCTTCGAGGAAGAAGTCGAGCCCACCACGCGAAGCCTCTTCAACCCCGGCGAGGCCGGCCTGGTGGAGGCCCGCGTGCGCGCCCTGCTCGCCGCCGGGCTGTCCCCCCGCGAGCTGGCGGTGATTACCCCGTACAGCGCCCAGGCCCATCAGCTCCGCGAGCGCATCGAGGCGCTCAGCCCGGAGGTGGAAGTGGACACCGTCGACGCGTTCCAGGGCCGGGAGAAGGACGCCATCATCGTCTCCCTCACCCGCTCCAACAGCGAGGGACAGCTCGGCTTCCTCACCGACTTGCGCCGAATGAACGTGGCCCTCACCCGCGCCCGCCGTCACCTCTTCGTCGTGGGTGACTCCGCCACCCTCAGCGGGCACCCCTTCTACGCCCGCTTCGTCGAAGGCACCCAGACGCACGGCGGCTACCGCTCCGCCTGGGAATGGCCCGACGCCCAGGACACCTGACACCTCGGGTTGTAACAGGGTAAAGGCAGACCCGCCCTGGGGCGCTATGCAATCTATGCGAGGCTTTCCGGCCAAATTTGTCGCAACTGTGCACAATTTTTGTCACCCGACTCGGGGACAAGCCTGCGCAGCGCCGGAAATTCGGGCCTTTGAGGCATCCAAGCTGTGCGGCATGAAACATGCTCTTCCCCGCGGCGGGGAGGAACCGCCACATGTCCCAGCAGGCGAACGTTACGAAGGAAAACGATGTCTGGGTTCTCCGGATTGAGAAGGATAACGGCAAGCAGCAGGAGTACCGCTGCGCCACGGAGAATCAGGCGCGGCAGCTCGCGATGATTCTCTCCCGGCCCGACACGGGTGGGCCGCCGCGGCAACCCGCCGGGCCCCGCTGAGCGCGGGCCACGCCCGGCCGTGGATGACGGTTCTCCTGGGCGCGTGAACCGGGTAAGGCACGGGGCAGGAGGCCCCCGTGTCCGACGCGCTCGAATCCCTCACCGTTGATGCCGAAGGCCTGGCGCTGCACGTTCGCCAGCGCCACGCTTCCTCCACGCCCGCCGTCCTGTTCCTGCACGGCTGGCTGGACCATTCCCACAGCTTTGATGCCCTCCTCCCGCACCTGCCGGCCTCGTGGCGGCTGGTGCTGCTGGACTTCCGGGGCATGGGCCGCAGTGCCCACGTGGGCCCCGGCGCCACCTACCAGTTCAGTGATTACGCGCTGGACGTGGACGCCACGCTGGACGGGCTGGGCCTGGACGCGGTGCACCTGGTGGGGCACTCGCTGGGCGGCATCGTCTCCCAGGTCTACGCCGCCGCGCGGCCCGAGCGCGTCCAGAGCGTGACACTCATCGAGAGCCTGGGCCCCGCGGGAGGCCCCGCGGAAGGCGCCCTGGGCCGGCTGCGCAGCGCCCTGAATGACGCGCGCCGCCCGCCCAACCGCAAGCGCTACCCCACCGTGGAGGCCGCCGCGGCGCGGCTGCTCGAAAACAGCCCCACGCTGACGCGGGACGCGGCGCTGTACCTCGCCCGGTACGGGACGGAGCCCTACGAGGGTGGCGTGGCCTTCACTTTTGATCCGCGCCACCGCCGCCGCTTCGGCATGGGCTACGACGAGGCCCAGTGGATGGCGCTCCAGGCCGGCATCACCTGCCCGCTCCAGCTCATCCTCGCCACCGGCGGCCTGCGCCACGACGAGGCCCTCATGAACAGCCGCGTCCAGGCGCTCCACACGCTGGCCCACCCGCCGCTGAACCTGCCTGGTGGACACCACGTCCACATGGAGCAACCCGCGGTGGTCGCGGAGGCGCTGATTCGCCTCGTTCGCTGACATCCACCTACCTCGCCTCACCGACAGAAGGACGGGAAAGTCTTTCACCCTCCAGGGTAGCTCCATTCCTCTTTGCCAACCTGCAGACACTCACATCACGCCAACCTCCTGAAATCAGGGGACCTGCCCCTTGGCCCCTGCGTTGGTACGCGAATTGATTGAGGAGCAGGCGGCGGATCACGCATCGGGACCAGGCCGGTGCGTGTGGGGAGAAGGGTGGGGAGCGGGAGATGCGGATGGGGCTGACAGGGCGTGGACTCACACTGGCGTTGCTCGTGGCGCTCGGGACGGCATGTCATGAGGGGAAGGAGACCCGCGCGGTGCAGGCCACCGCGGTGGTGGACTCGGACCTCCTCGACTTCGGCGAAGTGCCCGTGGGTGAGTGGCGGGAACGGGAGGTCCGCATCCGCAACGTCGGATACGTGCCCTTCTCCGCCCTGGAGGCCCTGGGTCTGGCCAACAACCCTTCCTACGAAGTGGAGCTGACGGAAGGCGCCCGGGTGATGCCGGGCGAATCCCACGTGGTGCTCGTGCGCTTCCACCCCCTCACCGAGGGACTGGCGACGGAGACGGTACACGTCACGACGGACGCCAACCAGGGCAAGGAGGCCCAGGTGCAGGTGATGGGCATGGGCACGCCCACGCAGATTGGCGTGGAGCCCCCCATCCTGGACTACGAGACGCTCGAGGTGGACAGCGAGCGGACGCTGGAAGTGACGGTGACGAACCCGGTGGACCTGCCGCTGACGCTGTCCGTCGCCGGCACCCACGCGGACCCGTTCACCGCGGACACCGTCACCATTCCGCCGCTGTCGTCGCGCAAGGTGAGCACCAAGTACCTGCCCCGCGCGCTGGGCAACATGGGCGCGCGCCTGGAGATTCTCTCCTGTGAGGGCTGCACGCCGTCCACCGTGGAGCTGAAGGGCAACTCGGTGGCCTCCGCCTTCGTGTTCGACCCGGCGCCCGTCCCCTTCGATTTGATTCCGGTGCACGAGCGCACGCAGTCCTTCACGCGCGCGCGCAACATCACCTGGCGCCCCGTCACCGTGGAGCGGCTGGTCACCAGCGACTACGCCTTCGTGCCGATTTCCCGGCCGGAAGGCTCCACCGTCGGGCCGGGAGAAGCCGTTGAGATGCAGATGGAGTTCGCGGCGCGTTTCTCCGGCCCCAACGTGGGCGACCTCACCGTGCACTACACGTCCGACAAGGCGCGCCAGTCGCAGGTGATTCTGGACGCGCGCGGCGGCCGGCCCACGCTGGCGGTGACGCCGGTGTCGCTGGACTTCGGCGAGGTGCCGGTGGGCGGCAAGGTGGAGCGCGTCATCCGCATCTCCAACGCGGGCACCAACGGCAACCTCCAGTTCGTGGGCGTGGGGTCGGGCGGTGACAGCCCGCAGTTCAGCGTGGACGTGCCCACGCGCGGCACCGAGGCGTACCCGTGGACCGGCGGCGTCTGGCCCGTGCTGGAGGTCAACCCGGGCCTGCCCATCGCCCCGGGCGCGGACGCGCTGGAGCTGAAGGTCTACTTCGAGCCCACCGCCGTGGGCACGTGGACGGCCTCGCTGCGCGTGCGCTCGGATGACCTGTTCAACCCGGAGCGCGAAATCATCCTCACCGGCCGCTCGCGCGCCACCGCGCCGTGCGTCTACGAGCTGGTGCCGCAGCCCCTCATGGACTTCGGCAACGTGGTGCCAGGCCGGGGCGCGGTGCTGGGCTTCCAGTTCCGCAACCCGGGCAGCGCCGAGTGCGCCGTGAAGAACATCCACATCAGCAATGACGGCGGCGGCGTCTTCTTCATGCCGGGCGGCCGGCTCACCGGCGGCGTGGTGCAGTACGACACGGGCTTCAGCGCCATGGTGGCCTTCCGGCCGCAGGCGGAGGGCGACTACACCGGCGAGCTGCAGCTCACGGTGAGCAACCCGGCCGCGCCCACGGTGCGCCTGCCGCTCCGGGGCGTGTCACGGCAGAGCTGCCTGGTGGCGACGCCGTCCTTCGTGGACTTCGGTCCCATCCGCTACGACTGCGCCGCGGCGCCCCGGAAGACGTACGTGGCCAACCGGTGCAGCAGCCCCATCACCGTGACGGGCGCGGACATCGGCAACGGCACCAGCAGCCAGTTCTCGCTGGTGACGCCCATGACGGCCCCCGTCACCCTGGGGCCGGGCGAGGGCTTCGAGCTGGAGGTGGGCTACGCTCGCAACGTGCACGGCCAGCACTTCAGCCCGCTGTACCTGCGCACGCCCAACGAGCCGTCACCCTTCCTGGTGCCGCTGCTGGCGGAGACGAACCACGAGGGCATCCAGGTGGACCGCTACACGCAGGGCACCGACAGCCAGTTGGACGTCCTCTTCGTGGTGTCCAACACCACCACCATGCAGCAGTACCAGCAGCGGCTGCAGGCGGCGATTCCGCAGTGGCTCCAGACGGCCCAGACGAACGGCGTGGACGTGCGCGTGGGTGTCACCAGCACGGGCCTGGTGGCCCGGGGCCCGCAGTGCGGTGGCGGCGCCAACGGCGGCGAGGCCGGGCGCCTCTTCCCGGTGGACGGCAGCCGGCCCCGCGTGGTGTCCGGCACCAGCGCCAACGCGGCCGCGGACATCCAGGCCAACCTGGGCGTGGGCATGTGCCACAACCTGGTGCAGGGCCTGGAGACGATGCGCCAGGCGCTCTCCGCGCCCCTGTCCGAGCAGATGGACGATTTGCGCACCCCGCAGCCCAATGACGGCAACGCCGGCTTCCTCCGCGCCGCGGCCCGCATGGCGGTGGTGGTGCTGGCCGACGAGGACGACAACTCCGGCTTCGGCCCGGAGAGCTACATCCAGTTCCTCCAGACGCTGAAGGGCACCGGCATGTCGCACCGCAGCCAGCTCTACGGCCTGGTGCCCACCGACGCCGCCTGCGCCACCGCGGGCAGTGGCGCACCCCGCTTCACCGCCGTGGCCCAGGGCACGGGCGGCCAGGTGGCCAACGTCTGCGGCCAGAACTACGACGGGCTGCTGGAGCAGGTCATCCAGCGCGCCGGTGAGCCGCAGGCGGACTTCCCGCTCACCGCGGCGCCCACCGGCCTGGGGGAGATGAGCGTGCGCATCCAGGGCCAGCCGGTGCCCGCGACGCAGTGGGTGTACGACGCGGAGCAGAACGCCATCGTCTTCCAGCCCGGGGCCCTCCCCCTGGCCGGCCAGTCCGTGGAGGTCCGCTACCGCAGCGTCTGCGCGGCCCCGTAGCCCCCGGAGGCCCCGTGTTGAGGTCGGGGCCACCCCGGCCTCAACACCGAATTCCAGGTGAGAACGGAAATGATGCGCCGTGGACTTCCGTGTTCCCACCCGGCGCGGTTATCGTGGCGGACGTCGTGGAAACATTCGGCCGCTACGAGCTCCTTCGGAAACTCGCCATTGGCGGCATGGGCGCCGTCTACCTCGCCCGGCAGAAGGGGCCGGTGGGGTTCCAGAAGCTGCTGGTGGTGAAGCGGCTCTTGCCCCACCTGTCCGAGGACGACGAGTTCATCGACATGTTCCTGGACGAGGGGCGCATCGCCGCGCACCTCAACCACCCCAACATCGCGCAAATCTACGACTTGGGGGACGTGGACGGGCAGTACTACATCGCCATGGAGTATGTGCATGGCGAGGCCGTGGGCCCCCTGGGCGCCCAGGCGCAGCAGCGCGGCATCGCGATTCCCCTGGGCCTCAAGTGCCGCATCATCGCGGACGCCGCGGCGGGCCTGGACGCGGCCCACAACGCGCGCAGCCCGTCCGGCCGCAAGCTGGCGTTGATCCACCGGGACGTGTCCCCGCAGAACGTGCTGGTGGGCTTCAACGGCGGCGTGAAGCTCATCGACTTCGGCGTGGCCAAGGCGTCCGGGAAGCTGTCCCAGACGATTGTCGGCACCATCAAGGGCAAGCACGCGTACATGTCCCCGGAGCAGGCCCGGGGCGAGCCGCTGGACTCGCGCTCGGACGTGTTCGGCCTGGGGACGGTGTTCTACGAGCTGCTGACGCAGCAGCGCCTCTTCAAGCGCGAGACGGAGCTGGCCACGCTCAAGGCGGTGGTGGGAACAAAGATTGTCCCCCCGTCGGAGGTGGTGCCGGAGATTCCCAAGGCGCTGGACGCCATTGTCTTCAAGGCACTGGCGCGCAAGCGCGACGAGCGCTTCTCCACCGCGGGCGAGCTGCAACTGGCGCTGGAGGAGTTCCTCCTCACGGAGAAGCTGCACGCGACGACGGCGCACCTGGCGGCCTTCATGCGGGACATGTACGCGGAGGAGTTGGAGGAGGACCGCTTCGCCACCGAGCCCACCGTCATCAACTTCGACCCGCGTCAGGCGGCCCGGGCGCAGGCGCCCCGGCAAGCGGCCCGGCCCACTGGGAGCAGCGGAGGCTCCTCGCCCGCCGCGTCCCCCGTGCCCG
>JBKGHI010000683.1:0-200 GCA_046520405.1 Myxococcus sp. 1LA | reverse complement strand
CGTGCTGGAGAACGTCGTGTTCTCCGTCGGCCCGTACCCGTTGATGAGGACGCCGCCAGCCGCCAGCCGCTCCTTCACTCGGGCCACAGGCAGGGCATCTCCACCCGCAAGCAACTGCCGGACGCCCGCCAAAGCCTGAGACTGCCGCGCCTGCATCTGCTCGAAGAGCGCCGCCGTCAGCCACAGCGACGTCACGCCAG
>JBKGHI010000682.1:0-203 GCA_046520405.1 Myxococcus sp. 1LA | reverse complement strand
GCAGGGCGAAATCCTGGAGCTGAAGAACACCATCAACACGATGGTGGACCAGCTCTCGTCCTTCGCCTCCGAAGTGACGCGCGTGGCGCGTGAAGTGGGTACCGAAGGCAAGCTGGGCGGTCAGGCCATCGTGCGCGGTGTCGGTGGAACGTGGAAGGACCTCACGGACAACGTGAACTCCATGGCGTCGAACCTGACGTCCC
>JBKGHI010000681.1:0-206 GCA_046520405.1 Myxococcus sp. 1LA | reverse complement strand
GCGCCCGGGGCCAGGCCGAGGCCTTCCTGCGCCGCACCACGCTGCCGGGCGAAGACGGCCCAGGTGGACTGGGGCAGCTTCGGCGAAGGCTGCAGGTGGGGCGGGCCGCCCGGACACTCCTCCTGGCTTCGTCCTGGTGCTGGGCCGACTCGCGCGCCATGTACGCGCGCTTCTTCCTGGGCCAAACCATGGAGTCGCTTCCTCCG
>JBKGHI010000680.1:0-207 GCA_046520405.1 Myxococcus sp. 1LA | reverse complement strand
GTGCTCTGCGACACGAAGCCACCGCGCTTCGCGGACGCGGTGCGCGAGGCCACGGGCGGCCGCGGCGCGGACCTGTGCCTGGACCTGGTGGGCGCAACTACGTACCGGAGACACTCAACGCCCTGGCGCCCCCGGGGCCGGTTGATGCTGGTGGGGCTGGTGGCGGGCGGCGGCCACGGGAGGTGAACCTGGGCACCGGTGGCTGAC
>JBKGHI010000067.1:0-35332 GCA_046520405.1 Myxococcus sp. 1LA | reverse complement strand
TGCCCGCGTCCGGCTCGGACTCGGTGCCCGCGTCCGGCTCGGGCTCGGTGCCCGCGTCGGGCTCGGGCTCGGTGCCCGCGTCGGTGTCGGTGCCCGCATCGGTGCCGGCGTCCGGTCCTTCGGGCGTCCAGAGCGAGGACTGGGCGATGTAGACGGCGGTGCCCCATTCCACCTGGTCCGTCTCCGGCGGGGCGAGGCCCACGCCGAAGCTGATGTCGCCGTCGCGGTTGATGTTCGGCGTGCCGGCGAACACCGGGTTGGAGGTGGTCTCCTGGTCCACCCGCGCGTCACCGTTGTCCGAGGGGAGGATGTCGTGCTCGGTGACCACGCGCTTCAAGTCCACGCCGTCACCCACCCACACCGCGCGGAACCCGTCGGACTTGCGCGTGGCGCGGAAGACCACGTGCCCGCGGTCGTTGATGTCGGGCGGGAAGGCCTCCACCGACCCGATGGCTTCGCCGGGCTCGCCCGGAATGGCCATTCCGTCCTGCGCGACCACCTTCATCTCGTTGCCATCCCACAGGAGGATGGCGACGATCCGCCGTCCACCCGCATCCAGCATCGTGGCCTGGATGGCCACCTGGCCCAGGTTGTTGATGGCGGGCTGCACGGCGGCGAAGCGGAAGATGTTGGAGGCCGGGTTGTACCCGCGCGTGTCCGCGATGGCCTGCGACGTGCCATCCGGGTTGAAGATGCGCAGCTCCTGGTACCAGGCGGAGTCGGGGGCCTGCAGGTCCACCGCCGCGGCCATCTGCCCCTGGTCATTCATGCCAGGGGAGTAGAGGAACGTGTAGGGGTAGGTCGGGTCGACGTTCCGCTCCGCCGCCAGAATCTTCGCGTCGAAGCCACCCGTCGCATTGGGCGTGTACAGCGTGTAGGCGTAGCCCGTGCTCAGCGTGACGCGGGCCGACATCTGTCCGGCCTCGTTGATGACCAGGCTGGACCAGTTGGAGGAACCCAGCGGCGAGCGGACAATCTGCACCGGGTCGTTCGGTGCGGCCGCGTTCAGCACGTAGATGCCGTTCTTCGACGCGTCATTCGTCGCGGCGACGGCGAAGACCATCTGCCGGTGCGAATTGAGGCTGACCTCTCCGACGCGAGCATCCGGCCCCAGGCCGTCGGGGAGCAGGTAGATGCGGCCGCCCTCGCCGTCCTGGCCGTACCACATGCCCGGGCGTCCCTCCGGTGTGATGGAGAGCTGGAAGCCCACCTGGCGGTCCGCGGTGATGGGAATGCTGAAGCTGCCGGGGAGGAGGCTGCCCAATTCGACGTTATAGGAGCCCTCCGCCGTGTTGACGGCCAGGTTGGTGCGCGCTTGTAGCTGGAACGTGTAGTCCGGCAGCTCGGCCGAAGCGGCTCCAGCCAACAGGAACGCACCCAGCATCACGCCGCGCTTCCGGTCGTGAGTGGAGACAACGGTCCAACGACTTCGCTTCAGCGATGCACCACGTGTCATGCGTGCCACCCTCCAAGGCAGGTGGCCCTCCACCATGGAGGGCCGTGCTGCCGGTTGCCCGAGCAGGACCACCTCCCCCCATGGGCCCGTCGTGCCGCGCGCGCCGCGCTCGTCACGAGAGCCGCATTCGTCACGGCCTGTTCGCAAGAATGTATCAAGACGATTAGCAGGAGTGTGGTTGATTACAAATTGATTCACTCTCAGCATGCGGCGCAGCGCAGCGGCCCGGGTATAGCGGGCTCGGGCTGAAACGGGTTTGTCTCTAGAGAGAAACTCGAACCAGGCGCGACCCGCGGAGGATGAAGAAGCGGGGCCTGCGCCTCCATCGGTCGGCCCGCACGGTGTGTATGGTGAAGGCACGTTGCAAATGTATCGGTGTGCCCGCAGTCGGCTGCCGCGGGACGACGTGCCCTCCACGCCGATGTGTCCCGCTCCCGTTCGGCCACGGTGGTGCATGAAACACTATGTGTGTGTTATGCCCATACTGATTGGCTGACCCGCGAGCGCAAGGGCAGTGCGGGCTTGTCGTCAGTATCCGCTGTGTCTGGAAATGGCAGGCTTTGAGGGACGGGCGCGAAAGCGCGCATCGCCGCGCTCAGAGGTCACTCGTCGCTCCCTCCACGCCGACGGCTGCCACGCCCGTGCCCGGAGACCGCGCCAGCCGGGCGATGTCGTGGCGCAAGCCGGCGTCACGCACGCGCAGCCGCACGCGCGAGGTGTCTCTCGACAAGGAGAAGCCCCAGAGCCCGAAGACCCATCGGTCGCACAGGGACGCCCCTCACCGCAGCAGCACCAAGAGGGAGATCACCGCGACGAACAAGGCGGCGGACCGAAGCGGGTCCGACTGTCCCACTGGCACCTGGTGCGGACCGACTGCGAAGTAGATCATCGCGAGCACCGGGAGCACGTACGCCCCCCGGAGGAGCCACTTGCGCCGCGACTGACAGTCCCCACAGGCCGGCGCCCGCAGCGTGCGAACGACACCCAAGGAGAGCAGGACGAAGTCCCACCCCGAGCTCAGCGAGGTCCACGTCGAGGACATACGCGACGATGAGGGCCGCGAGCGCGTCGAGCAACAGCAGCGCCGTCCAGCTTTCGAGGTCGTGGTAGACGACGATGGGGGCATCGGAGGTAGCGGGTCCCACATCCATTGCCTTGAACCTATCCTGGTCGCCTCTGGAGCGGGCGCACGGAGCGTGAATACGGAACCCATGTGTACGGCGACCCGGAAGGCTCTCGTGCCATCGTGGAGTGCGAGCAGTTTCGGGAGTTCCGAATGCTCGGCGGCCCCGAGAAAGGCGTCCTCAAGCGGGAGACCACGCCCTGCTCGCTGTGGAACCTCGTGGTCCACCCCTCCACGGGTCGTTGGGCGATGACCGCTCACATCAACAGCAGCCAGTTCGGGAACAAGATTACGCACGTGAGGTTGTCTGGCCGGGACATCCCCACGCCCAGAATCACGCCGGGAGGCGTGAACAAGAGCGGTGATTTCATCATCATGGGGGACCTGGACGGCATCATCGGCGTCACCACGGGCAGGCCAGAGGCGTGGACGGACAATGGGCTCTTTCGCACCCAGAGTCCCCAGCAGTTCACGCAGGACGGCTCCCGCGTGCTCATCCATACCGGCGACCACAGCTACCTCGAGTGGTGGAGCTGGAGCTTCGGTCCACGCCCGCAGGGCATTCGCGTGCTGGACCGCAACCTCCAAGACTCCGCGGGCGTCTTCCCGGTCAAGGGTGAATCACGCGCGGTGCTGCGACAGAAGAACGGAATCGTGCGCATCGCCACGCTGGAGCCCACGGGCACCAGGCCGTGGAAGATTGGCCCCCCGCTGAAGAACATGTTGCGCAAGGGCATGCTGGTTCCCTTCCTGGTGGGCGACACGGTGTCCTACTCCCGTGAGGGCTCCTTTGATGAGAACCGCGCGTGCGACGAGTCGAAGCCCGGGACCTACCGTCGCCTTGACCTGCGCACCGGCAAGGAGCGCGTCTGGCGGACCCATGACACCTGGTGCAGCACGGGCGACTTCGAGGGACTGAACCCGAAGCGGCGCACGCTGTACTTCATCGAGGGCGATACCATCGCCGGCTCCGCCCGCATGTACGAGTCCTCACTCGACCACGACGAGGTCCGCGAAGTCGAAATCGAAGCCATCAGCGATGTGATCGACATCAGCGAGGACGGGGGCACGCTCCTCGTGCGCGCCGGCCAGTTGTTCCTGGCGTACAACGTCGACACCGGCGCGGTGGCTCAGGTGGACATGGTCGATGTCAGGAGCGCGGCCGTGCTCAATCCGCGGAACTCGGCTGTTCCATCGGAACGCGGCTGCATCCCAGCGCGATGCCGCCGCGTGTTTCAAGGGCTCACAGCCACTCGACCCGCGCATAGACGGTGGCGGCCGCGCGAAGGTGCGCCATGGCAGGCGTGGAGAGCTGCCTTGCGCCTCGAAGGACGAGTTCCCGGGTGCCAAGCTCCGCGGCGGCGCGGAGGGCCTCCCCGAGCTCTCGCGCGCTACTTGGGCTCACGAGGGTGGCCTGGACAGGAGTGCTTGAGCCTGGCCGTACCGTGAGTGACCACTCTCCCTCGAGCGCGGCCGCGAAGTGCTCCAGCCTGGGCGCAAGCTGGGACTGGACACACGCGGCAGCCTGGCGCGCCGTGGCGTCCGCCAGGGCCAGCCGGGAGAGTTGGGGCAGCTTCGCCAATTCATTGAACAACGCGATGTCGCAGTCCCCGTGGCCTTTCGACAGCCCCAGGTGACGCATGGGCAGCGGGTATGCAGCCAGCAGGCGCGCGATATAGGGCGCTACCCGCTGATGCCGTGTCACGCCTCGCAGGTGGGGGTGCATGAGCCATTCCCCCCAGTCCTCCTCGTCATCGGCGCTCCAGTGAGCCCGGACCGCACCCTTGTTCCAGTCAATCTCCTCCACGGTGCCCCAGGCAGGACCTGGCTCGGCGATACCAAACCGCGAGCCGGTTCCCTGCAACTGGACAGACACTGGGAAGCCCCGCTCGAAGCGGGTCCGCCCGCGTGTGATGACGGGCCCGAGCACACCTTCCCACCGGACATGATTCGCTTCGAGCAGTTGAGCGATGCGCGCTGTGTCGGCGCGGGGGGCGTATTGGAGCGCGATGAACTCGCCCAACGGGTCTCCCACTGCGAGCAACAGGTCCGCGAGGACACGCCGCGCCTCATCGTCTCCTGGCATGGCTCGGATGCGAGCGAACAGGGCCTCCCGGGTGGAGGACTCCCGCTGCTCGGCCGTAGTCCGTTCGTCGATGGCAGCTCGGAGGGCGTCACAGCGGGCCTGTGTCTCGGCATCGAGGCCGGAGGGGAGCCGTGACAGTCCGGACTGGATGGCCTGTTCGAGCCACCCGACCATGATGGGCCTGCCCGCGAAGCGGGCTTGCTGAGCCCGGAGGAACTGCACGTCGTAGAGCAGACCCACGTGGTCGAGCGCGGCGCAAAGGGCCTTCAGGACCATGGCATCCTCGGCCACGGGCAACTCGACGAGGCTCTGCAGTGCGGGAACCATCCTCGGGTCGCGGGGCCACCGAAGAAGCGTCTCCAGCCCTTCCTGCACCGCATCGGGCAATGCTCGCTTCGCGTCCTCGACAAAGCCTGTGAGCAGGCGTGGAATATCCAGCGGATGCCAGCGCGTGAAGTGATACCGCCAGGAGCCAAGGTCGAGCGGGCTGAGCCCGGCGCAGAGCCGGTCCGAAAGCTGCTGGATGACTTCAGAGAGAGGCCGCGCGCCTGACTCGCGCCAGGCTTCCAGCAGACATTCGAGGGCCGCTTCCTCCTCCCTCCGCGTGAAGGCTTCCATTGCACGGACGACGAGCCCGCTCAGGACGTTGCTCACTGCGCCAGACTACCATGGTGAGCACTGCGGCTGAGGTGGGCCGCCGTGGTAGGCGCGCCACGCCGGCTTCAGCGCCCTCGTGCGGCCTCCAGCGCACGGGCCAGCGTCCGGGTCCCTTCGCGGAGGGCCTCCGGTCGCACGCCCCCGAAACCGAAGACGAGACCGGCTTCACGGCGTCGGCCGGAGTAGTAGTCGGACAGCGCAGCCACCTCCACACCCCGGCGGGCTGCTTCATCGCGGAGGCTCAGGTCGGACAAGGGCGCCGCGAGCGACGCGGCCACCTGCATGCCGGTGTCACAGGGACGGGGTGTCAGCGCTCCAGCGCAGTCGGCTCGCAAGGCTTCGAGCAGCGCTTCGCCGCGCTCCCGGTAGGCCACCCGCATCCGGCGCAGGTGCCGCGCGAAATGGCCTTCATCGAGGAACACAGCCAAGGCGGCCTGCTCCAGGGCGGAGGCAGGTGCTGGGAAGGCCGCGCGAGCCGCGGCGAAGGCGTCCACCAGCGGCGGTGGCGCGACGAAGAACCCCAGACGCAGGCCGGGGAACATCGACTTGCTGAAGGTGCCGACGTAGACGACACAGCCCGTTTCATCGAGTCCCTGGAGCGCGGTGAGGGCCGGCCCCGGTGACGGAATTCGCTGTCGTAGTCGTCCTCGATGACCACCGCCCGCGTGCGCTTCGCCCAGTGCAGTAGCGCCATTCGCCGCGCCAGGCTCAGCGTGGCGCCCAGCGGATATTGGTGCGAAGGCGCCACCACCACCACGCGGGCGCGGGGAGCCCGAGCAAGGACTGCGCCCACGTCGAGCCCTTCCGAATCCACGGGCACGGGAATCGGACGGCCCCCGGCGGCAAGCACGGCGCGGCGGACACCGGGGTAGCCCGGGTCTTCCACCCAGACCGTGTCTCCAGGGTCGAGAGAGAGCCGGAGGATTTCATCGAACGCCTGCTGCGTCCCCGCGGTCACGAAGACCTGTTCGGCGGTGCACCTGACACCGCGCGACGCGGACACGTGGGCGGCGATGGCTTCGCGCAGGGGCGCATGGCCCAGTGGGTCGCCCCCGTCCAGCAGCCCGGTACTCGCGCGAGCATGGACGCGCGTCACCGTGCGGCCCCACAGCGCGGCCGGAAACAAATCGAGCGCGGGGACACCCGGACGAAAGGCACGGGGCGCAGCGCCCAAACGGGGTGCGCCCACCGGAGTGGTTGTCCGGGCCCGGGCCGAATGGGCAAGCCGGGGGCCTCGGGACATGCGTGAAGCGTGATTCCGGGGCCGGTCCTCGGGCGCGATGGGCAGTTCGGGCGCGACGCGGGTACTGGCGCCGGCCCGGGTCACGAGGTAGCCCTCGGCGGAGAGTGCATCCAGCGCCTGGAGGACGGTGCTGCGGGCCACATCCAGTTCCGTGGCGAGCTGGCGGGAGGAGGGGAGCCGCCATCCGGGCGCCAGTTCACCGCGGAGGATGCGCACGCGGATGCCCTCGAAAATCTGCTCGTGGAGCGGCGTGGCGATTCGCGGGTCCAGCCGGAGCAGCAGCGAGGTGACGACGCCGGGTGCGGTCTTCAACTGGTAGGGCCCATTCGCTCGGAAGTGGTCTTCATGACCCTACCAGCTTGCTGGCAAGGATGGCTGCCGTCCCCGAACCCCGGAAGCCCTCATGTCGTCCGTTCCCACCACGTGCAGTTCGGTCCTCGAGCTTCGTCAGTACACGCTGCGGCTTGGCCAGCGAGATGCCCTCATCACGCTCTTCGACCAGCACTTCGTGGAGAGCCAGGAGGCGGTTGGGATGCACATCGTCGGTCAGTTCCGAGACGAGGACCGGCCGGACCGGTTCGTGTGGCTGCGCGGCTTCCCGGACATGGCGTCCCGGCGTGCATCGCTGGAAGCCTTCTACGGCGGGCCCATGTGGAAGGCGCACCGTGAGGCGGCGAACGCGACGATGCAGGACTCCGACAATGTCCTGCTCCTGCGTCCGGTGCGTCCGGACACCGTGCTCGAGCATCCGGGCTTGCCCAGGCCGCCCATTGGCGAGGGATTCCTTCCCGATTCACGCGTGGAGGTGACGCTCGGTTTCTTGAAGGCCCCCGCCGATGAGCGCCTCCTCCGGTTCTTCGACCAGAACGTACGGTCTGTGCTTACGGGCCTGGGAGCCGCCCCCCGAGGCCTGTTCCAGACCGAGCCCGCGGAGAACACCTTCCCGGTCCTGCCTGTGCGAACGGGTGAGCACGTCCTGGCGTGGCTCACGGTGTTCCCCTCCGCCGAACGTCACCAGGCGCACTGTGCGCAACGGGCCCGTTCGACCGCATGGACGGAGCAGGTGCTGCACGGATTCCACTCCTCGTTGAGTGCTCCGCTCGAGCATTTGACCTTGGTGCCCACCCTCCGCTCTCAGCTCCGCTGAGCCTCCTCCCGAAAGGACTCCGCACCGTGAAGCCTCTTCCCCCGCTGCCCACTGGCGATGTGCACGACTTCGACTTCTTCCTGGGCGAATGGACCTGTCACAACCGGCGGCTCAAGAAGCGCCTGGCCGGCAGCGACGATTGGGACACCTTCGCATCGAAAGCGCGTTGCAGGCCGCATCTGGGCGGCGTGGCCAACGTCGAAGAAGCAGAATTCGAACGAGGTTTCTCCGGAATGGCGTTGCGCTTGTTCGACCTTCAGCAGCGCCGCTGGTCCATCTACTGGGTCGACAGTCGCGGGGGCGTCCTGCTGCCTCCGGTGCATGGCGGCTTCACGGGAGACGCTGGCGTCTTCTACGGCGAGGACACCGACGACGGCCGCCCGGTTCAGGTCCAGTTCCGGTGGACGCGCCAGGGGACGGACCGCGCACGGTGGGAGCAGGCCTTCTCGCTCGACGGAGAGACGTGGGAGACCAACTGGGTGATGGAGTTCACCCGGGTCCACGGCGTACGTGAACCCGGGTAGCGTGTTGCAACCGGCGGGTGGACTTTGCCGTCAGCAGGGGGGCGTCCCGGGAAGTGGCCAACTCGCCGCGGCCCAAGGCGGAGGAGACGCGGTCAGCCACCGATGCTCATCGCGTCAACTGAGCCTTGCTTCTCTCGCTCCCCCAGGTGTCCATGCCGCTGACTCCCTTTCCGGAGGCTCGCTTCAACAATCTCCGTGGCCTCGAGCGCCCTCACAGCTACACCTGTGCGTGGTGCGCCACCGACGGCATGTCCTCCACCGGAACGGTCTCCAACGGCGAGCACGCCCACCCATTTCGTCCTCAGCTCATGTTGGAGCTCCAGGCCATTCGCGTGGACTGTCCGAAGTGCGCGCGGCCTACCTACTTCGAGCAACTCCGCCTCCCCGGCGTTTCGGAGGACTACGAGCCCGTAGTGCAGTCTCCTCCGCCTCTGCCTGACGAAGACCTCCCGTTTCTCCCTGAAGCCGTTCAGTCCTTCTATGAGGACGCGCGCCGTTGTTTCGCCGTCAAGGCCTTCGCCGGCACCGAGCAGCTCTGCCGCAAGCTGATGCTCCACATTATCGACACCAGCAATGCTCGCGAATCGAGCAAGGCCACCTCCAGGAACACCAACGCCTTCATGGAGGACGCCCGCGCCCGCATCGTCATGGACGAAGCCTCGCTCGAACTCACGCCCGCCACGGCGGCCAACGCGGAGGCCTCGCTCGTTCTCACGGCCTCAATGCTGAGAATGCTCTACCGGCCCCCCGAAGCCACGGAGTAGCGGTCCACGTGTGCCGCCATCCTGGCGCATGACGTGCTGCGGCGCGCCCTGCACGAGCGCCAAGCGCCTGTTCGCCGTCAGCGCCGCACGGTGAGGTACGCGACAGCCTGAGGACACCGCCCCACGGTCCTGGCCGGCGTAGACTTCGGACCGGGCTAGCGCGAATGGATTCCCTTTAGGACGATGCGGAAGTGCTTCTGCCCGCGAGAGGGATGGGAGACGCTCTGGAGCCACTCACGAAAGGAGGGCGTGTTGGCGTACATGCTGTTGGTCATGGAGGAGGGCTCGCGGAAACGGAGCCGGACACCGGAGGAGGGCCGTCGCGAGATGGAGCGGATGGTGCGCTTCGTCGAGGACCTCAAGGCCCGCGGGATATGGAAGGCCAGCGACTCGCTCCGGTCCGCGTCCGAAGGGGTGCGGCTCGAGGTCCGTGGCGGCCAGCGCACCCTCCGCGATGGGCCGTTCACGGAGAGCAAGGAAATCGTCGGAGGCTTCGTCCTCTTCGATTGCGACACGCGGGAAGAGGCGCTCGCGATCGCGAGCGAGTGTCCCGCGGCCGAGTGGTCGACGGTCGAGTTGCGTGAGATTGGCGTCTGCTACGACGAGGACTGAAGCGCGGCCAATCCCATCGCGGAGAGCGGCCGGCGGGAGCAGACAGGTCGACCTGTTCAGCTACTTCGCGGGGGCGCCCACCAGCGCGCCGTCCGGAGCAGCGTTCGCGGCAGCCTGTGCCGGCTTCGCCTCGGCCTCGGCGAGGTTCTTCAAGGTGGCGAGCCCTTCCTCGAAGCTCGAGCCCACCATCTTGTCCATGTCCATGAACACGGAGACCGCCTTGTTCAGGAAACCGTTCTGGCCGGACATCACCCAGGTGACGGTGGTGCCGTTCGCGGCCCGCTCGAAGCGGAAGACCGTTCCATTGGTGGCCTTGAACGGCTTGATGAAATCAAGTTCGAGCTGAAGTTGCTCCGGCGGGTTGATGGAGACAATCGTCATCTTGCCCTCGTTGGCATTGTCACTGCTGACCCAGGCGACCGAGTGGCCCACCGTGGCGGGAGTGCCCGTGTAGGTGTCCTTCCGGGTGGGGTCGGGCTTCAGGAACGGCGACCAGTTCCCCACCTTGTGGAAGTCGGCCACGAGCGCGAACACCACGCCAGGCGGCGCGCTCATCGTGGTGGAGCGCGCGACTTTGAAAGTGGACGGACGGGTCGCGACGAAGGCGATGAACGCGACGAGGACAACGGCGACACCGAACAGGATCTTCATGAGCACGTGGGACTCCCCATTTCGACTTGGGTTTCCTGCTGCGTCGAACGAGCTCTGGAAAGATCGACATGTCGAAGATCTTCTTTCCGGAGTGCCCCAAACGCCTGAGATTTCAGGTGGTTCCTGAAGCGCTGTCCTGCTCCGCCCGTAGAGAAAGGGGCTGGGCCGCCATGATTCAGCGCACCATCGGTGAGTTGAGGGCTGAGGTCGTGGAAACAGAGCAGCACGCTGCGTCTCCTTGGTGCGGGCTGCTGCGCGGAAGCTTCGCGCTCGACGCGTTTTCGTGCGGCAGGTGCAGAGGCGAACGCGGACCCGTGCGCACGTGCGGGCTTGCCCGGCGCCAAAGCAAGCTGTATGGGGCGCGCCCCTCAATGACCAGATACTCCTCCCACGCACTGCTCCCGTTGTTGCTGTGTCTTCTGTTCTCCACCGCCTGTTCTTCCGAGGGGCCAACGGGGCCGCAGGGCCCGGTGGGACCGCAGGGCCCCCAGGGGCCTTCGGGTGGACCTCCAGGACCGCAGGGGCCCGCCGGCCCACGCGGCGAGCAGGGCCTGACGGGACCGCAGGGTCCGGTGGGGGAGCAAGGCCCGCGCGGCGCCATGGGACCGCAGGGCCCGCAAGGCCTGATGGGCGACACCGGCGCGCAGGGCCCGCGCGGCGAAATGGGGCCTCCGGGCCCACAGGGACTCAGGGGCGATACCGGACCGGCGGGCCCCATGGGGCCGGTGGGAGAGGCGCCGGAAATCTGCACGCCGGGTGAGGTCTTCTGCGAGGGAACGAGGCTATGGGCCTGTACGCGTTCGGGCACGGATGCGGTGCTGAACACGAAGTGTGCAGGCGGCTCCGCGACGAACCCCGTGGGGTGCTTCACCACCGGCTGTATTCCTGGCGATGCCGCATGCTGCCGCACCGAGAGGCCCACCTGTCAGTGGAACATGACTCACCCCATCTCCAGCACGGGCTCGGTCTACGAGAACACCGTTGGCGGTAGCGTCACGTCCGGCAACTCCTACTGCTACGCGCCGACGACCTGCCTCTCGACGGAACTCTTCTCCGTGCAGATGGGCGTCACGGGAAATGAAAGCGTCACCTGTGGCGCCGTCTTCTCGACCCTGGTCGTCCGTCTGACCCGGCCGCTCACGACGCCGGGGCAGACCTTCACCCTTCCGTCTTCCAGGGCGTCGATCTACCTGTACGCGGATCGCAGCTCTGGCCAGTGCTCGACCTGGACCGGCACCGTCACGTGGCATTCCGACGTTCCGGCCTGGCGCGTCAGCGTCAACGCGACCTGCTCGGAGACGGGGAAGGGCCACATCCAAGTCGTGGGCACGTATAGCGGCGACGCCTGAGTCGCCCACGGCCGTGCACGACTGGCCTCCCGCGGGTTTGGAGGCCAGTCGTTTCAGGGGCTTGCAAGGGGAGGCCGAATCTTCGCCGGGCGTGTCGATCTCCCCAAACCTCGTTCGTCGTCACGACAGAGGCTGGGGCGGATGGCCCCGGCGCCAACCTGAACGAACGAAGCAGGGGAACAAGCCATGTCGACCAGAACGCCGCTGAACGTGGAAGCCGTTGGAGCAGGGCAGGGAACGAAGTCGCTGGCCCGTCATGTGCCGACGGCCGCGCGGGTGGTGCAGGGGCTGTTGTTCTTCGTCTTCGGGCTGAACGGCTTCCTGAACTTCATCACACCGCCGCCGCCGGAGACCATTCCCGAGGGGGCCATGGCGTTCAGCGTCGCACTCGCGAAGACCGGCTACATGATGCCGCTCATCAAGGGCACGGAAGTGCTGGCCGGCGTAATGCTGCTGGCGAACCGTTTCGTGCCGCTGGCGCTGGCGCTCCTCGCCCCCGTCGTCGTCAACATCGTCGCGTTCCACGTCTTCCTGGCCCCGAGCGGCATGGTGATGACCGTCATTGTCGTCGCACTTGAGCTCTACCTGGCCTGGGTATACCGGGACGCGTTCCGCTCCATGCTTGCCGCCCGCGTGGTCCCTGGCGTGAAGTAGATGCGTGGAGGCAGGTGGCGAGTCGAGGGACAAGGCCGCCAGCCGGTTCAGCTCGGCGACATGGGGGCTCGAACGTCCTCAACGGGTGACGGTGCACGTCGGCCACGCCGGGGGCCGGGCCTGTTCGAGGTTGTTCTCGCCGAAGCGGGACCGCGTGGTTGGTTTGACGGACCATGAGGTCAGTTGATTCGGACAGCACGCCCACCGCCGAGCCACACGCTCCTCGCCCACGCCGTGGGCGGGGCCGCTGCGTGCTCGTCACGACCGCCACCGGCGCGCTGGGGCTGGTGCTCGGCGCGACGCTGACAGGCAGCGGAGCCCCTGTGGGGCACTTCACCTCCGTTGAGGGGCGCGCTGCGTATCTTTCCGCGTACGACAAGGCGCTCGCCCAGGGCCCCAAGCCAGACGCCGTGCTCGATATCCGCACTGCGCGAAGTCGTCGCCGATGATGCGCTCGCTGGAGCCGGAGGTGTACGCATCCGCTGTATCAATGAAGTTGCCGCCCGCTTCCAGATAGCGTGTCAGCAGGCGGTGCGCGTCCTCGCCGCTCATGTCCCAGCCCCAGTCGGTACCGAAGTTCATGGTGCCCAACGCCAGCGGGCTCACCCGCAGGCCCGTCTGGCCGAGCAGGTGGTACTTCGCCAAGGAATCAATGGTTCGCGTCGACATGGTGGTGCTCTCCCTCCGTGGTGATGGGGCGTGCTCCCCATCGTCCTGCTCCGGATAGAAGAGCGCCCCCATGAAGGCAGCCCACTTCTTGCGCCTGATTGCCGGTGGCGGCTTGCCACCCAGGGGGGAGACGACTGGACCGACCGCGCAGGTGATGATGGCATCAAGGATCATGCACTCGATGCATACGCTGGGGCAGGCCTGGCCATGGTGCGCCTTGCGTGACACGATCAGCGCGTCATCTCAGTCCCCGTACTTCTGTATCAGGCGGGTATCCGTCTCGACCCACTCGGCGAGGACGCTCAGCAGCACGGCCTCGTTCTCGGGCGTCGGCTGCGTTTGATAGTTCAGCCACGCCACCTCGGTGGCATCGAAGCAGGCGTCGTCCTGTTCCAGCACGTCGTCGATGATCTGCTCCGTGGTCAGCCGTACCTTGGCGACCTTCAGGAACCAGTCATTGAAGCGCTGGCTCGCTACATGCCAGGTCTCGAGCGCGGACCGGACCCGCGCGGGAACGTGCGGGGCCTTGGCGGCCTGCTTGAGATGCTCCGATAATCCCTTACCCAGCGACATCTTGAAACCTCCTGACGTGGTTCATGTGCCAGAGCGTAGCGCCTGGACTCGAGTTGCTGCGCCGTGAGCTGACCGCATACGAAGTTTCCCCGGGCCCGGCTTGAGCGGGGGAATCACTTCCCCTGGACACCGCCTGTGCGTATCACTGGCCTCCGTGCGTACGCCCACCGACCGGTACCTTCCTCCGCGCCCTGACGCTTCCACCGCCGTCCCGCCCCAGCGTGGGCGGGTGGTGGTCATCGCGCCCACGCGCGCCGCGTGTGAAACCATTGAGCTGGCGCTCGGGTTGGAGCTGCGCACGTACCTGGAGGAGCACCACGGCGAGCGCCTCCTCGAACTGGCCCGGAGCGGGCAGGGGTTCGGCATCGTCGCGGGCACCGGCACCGGCAAGACGGTCGCCATCCGCCCCATCGCGGAGGAGCTCGTGGGCCGGCGGCCCCTGCGTGTGGCGGTGGTGAACCGCGAGCGGGAAACCACCGCGGAGACGCCGCTCGCGGACGTGGTCATCGTCACCACCGGCATCGCGCGGCGCTGGTTCCAGAGCTGCGCCATCCGGCGCGAGGACACGCTCATCGTGGATGAAATCCACCAGACCTCCGCCGAACTGGAGCTGTGCCTGGCCCTGGGCAAGCGCCTGGGCTGCCGCTTCATCTGGCTGTCCGCCACCGTGGACCCGGCCTTCTACGCGCGCTACCTGGACAGCGCGGACGTGCTCCAGGTGTCCTCCTTCGACCCGAGGAAGGCGGCCCGGGTGGAGGTGGAGCGCCGTCAGCCCTTGTCCTTCCTCGACGAGGACTTCCTGCGGGATGTGCAGCAGCAGGGGCGCGGCGTGGGCGTGTTCCTGGCCACGCGCGCGGGCGTGGAGGAGGCGGCGGCCCACGTGCGCGCGAACGCGCCAGCGCTCCATGCGGCGCACTACCATGGCGGCGAGCCGCTGCGCGCCATCCGTCCCTTCCTGGAGGGCACGGCGCCCCGGCCCTTCGTGCTCGCGATGACGGCGGCGGGGCAGAGCGCGCTCAACGTGCCAGGGCTGGACACGGTCGTCATCGACGACATGCGCTTCACGAACCTGGTGGAGCGAGGCCGCAACGTCCTTACCCGGGTGCACCTGGGTAACAACGAACTCTTGCAGATGGCGGGGCGCGTGCACGGGCGGGTAGAGGACGGACGCGTCTTCATCCTGAGTGACCGGTCGCTGCACTTCGCTTCGCTGCGGCCCACCGAGCCCGAGTTCCAACTCGCGGGCGAGCCGGAGCGGGTGGCGCTGACAGCCGCGGCCCTGGGCGTACGGGCGGATGCGCTGGAGCTGCCCGTGCCGCTGGACCGGAATGCCTATCGCCGGGCGCTCGCGAAGTTGCAGGCGCGCAACATCGTGGACGCGGAAGGACGGCTGTCCGACTACGGCCGTGCGGTGGAAGCCCTGCCCGTGGAGCGTCCGTGGGCGGAGCTCATCGTCAACGCGGAGGACGGGCTGCTGCCGGTGCTCGCGGTGTGCAGCTCGGTGGAGTCGCTGCACCGGATGACGCGCGAGGAGCGGAACCTGGATGGCCTGCTCGTGCCCGGCAGCGACCATCTGACCGCGTACAACCTCTACGCCGAGGCCTTTCGTCAAGCGGGCACGGTGGGAGAGGTGCAGGGGCTGCCGCGCCACGTCTTCAACGCGGAGAAGCTCGCGGCCTGGGCGGAGGTGCGTGGGGTACTGGTGAAGGCCCTGGAGGACGCGGCGCTCGCGATGGCGAGCGTGTACCGGAGCGTGCGAATGCCGCTGCCAGCGCGCATGCCCTTCGCGGACCCGCGCGTCCACCGGCGCTTCTGCGACCTGCTCGCGCGCTTCATGCCCTTCGACCTGGTCATCGACGAGCGCACCGCCTGGGGCGAGGTCGCGCGCGTGTCGAAGACGAGCGTGTGCGGCAATCTGGGCGCGGTGGCGGGCACGCTGCGCTACTTCGCCGACCGCAACGGTGACTCACAGGCCGGCATCGAAGGCACCCAACTGCCCCAGTCCCTGCTGCGCCGCTACGCCCGCCGTCACTCGGCGGCGCCGGTGTACGACGCGCGCTTCCGCTCGGTCGTGCTCGAAAGGAGGGTGGACTACTTTGGCTTCGAGCTCGAACGGGAAGTGGAGGTGCTGCGCGCCTGGGGGCCGGAGCTCGCCAAGGCGGCCCGGCACGCGCTCGCCGAGGCGCTGGCGCAAGGCGAGGTATCCCATCCCGCGGTGGACCGTCACCGGGTCGCCATCGCCGAGGTGCGTGAGCTGTGGCGACGTTCGGGAGGACTCACCGCGCCGCTGGGCTTGCCGGAGCTGACCTCCCTCTACGAGGCGCAGTTGGAGGGGGTGGACACGCTCGACGACTTCAAGGAGCGCCCACTTCGGCTCGACCTGGACGCGCTCGTGCCGCCCGCGACGCGTCAGGCACTCCTGGCGCTCCCGGACACCGTGGAGGTGCGCGAGCACGAGGTGCCGCTTGAGTACGACGTGGAGAGCCTGTCTGACGGCGCCCCGCGCGGCGTGGTGCGGCTGCACCTGCCGGAGAAGCTCGCGCGCACACTGGTGGAGGAGGAGCTGCCGCTGCTCGACCGCCCCCTGCGCTTCAGCGTGGCCCGGGGCCGGCGGGGCGTGCTCCAGGCTCGCTCGCTGCTTGAACTCCAAGAGCTGCTCGACCGGCCCTGGATGCCGGACGAGATCGCCGAGGCCACCCGTGAGCGTCCACTCCCGCGGCAGGACCGGGAGCGCGGCGCCCCCGGACGTGGGGGGCACCGGGGGCACCATGGCAAGGCACCCAGGAATGGAAGACGGCCGGGCGGCGGACGGCGGCGCTGACCTGATGCACGGGCGGGGCGCTTGCCACGCACGGCGGCCCGGACAGCGCCGTGGCCACCCACGGCCTCAAGGCCTCTCGAGCGGCTCCGCGGGTCCAATCCAGGTTATCCACCGGTAGTCGACGACGCGGTTCTCCTGCTCCTCCCACACGCCCATCGAGGGCAGGCGAAGCAGGGCGCCCTCCTGGGTGACGTCGAGCAGGGATGCGGTGACGGGCCGAAACCAGTTTTCGGAGAGGCTCAGCAGCACCGCGCGACCGACATACGGCGCGAGGTTCTCGCGGCAGATGGCGTCGCCCCGGGTGAACACCGGATGGGCGCGGTAGTGGCGGAGGGGCCGCGCGGCGACCTGGTAGCGCGTCAGGGGGCCCCACTTCGCGCGATGCGCGGCTTTCGCCTTTGCCGTCCTGCCTTCGGGGGCGGGGAGCTCGTGTTCCTCGAACGGCGCGCCCTCTTCGGGAGCGGTCGCGACGGGGGCAGGGGGCCAGTCCTCCAGCCGCGTGTGCCGCGTGCCCACCGCCCAGTGCCAGGGCCAGGCATATTGCCCCGCCACCGCGAAGCTCAGCCTGGGCGCCAGCCGCTCCCGCGCCTCGGGCGGGCAGACCACGGTTCCATCGGGGAGCACCCGCGTGAAGGCCCAGCCGCGCTCGGTCGGAATGAACGGCGCGGGGCCTTCCGGCCAGGGGTTCCAGTCGTCGAGGGGAAGCACCCGCCCCGGCTCTTCATCGAACGAGTAGTGGGCACGCAGGTGGCCTCGCTTCACGTCCCAGAACACCAGCCGGTGGGTCCCCATCCCCACGAGCGTGTCGTCCGCGCCCCATATCAGCCCATCGAGATAGCCAACACCCTTGAGCCGCCGGAGCAGTCTGGGCGTACGGCCGACCTCCCATGACTCGAACCCGCCCTCCTGCAGCAGACATGCGCCCATGGCGCCGTCGGGAGACCAGGCCCAGCGGCACGGCGCGTTCCGATACACGGAGGAAGAGGCGAGTGTGTCCACCCTGAGCCGGCACAGGAGCCCTCCTTCCTCGAAGAGATAGACGTCGTAGTAGGTGATGACCGCCAACCGCCGTCCGTCGCGGGACCAGACGAGTTCGGTGGCCTCATCGCCCTCGTCCATCTCCTCGCTGAGGGTCGCGAGTTTTCGCCCGGTGTGTCCGTCGACGAGTTCGAGTCGCTTCGCGCCATACGCCAGGAGTGCGCCATCCGGGGAGAAGGCCACGGGCAGCGTCACGTCCTTGATGCGGTACCGGAAGTCACCGGTTTGGACATCGAGGGAGGACGCGGACGGAGCTGGCTCATCCTGGGCCTTCTCGGCATCCAACTCCGCATCACAGTAGCCGTAGACACGCGTGCCATCGGCGCTCCATCGCACCCAGGTGTGGGGGGACGCCTTCGGGGACTCACCGTCCAAGCGGGCTGGACACCAACGAACCTCTTCACTGTCTTCGTTGAACGCGGCCCCGTCCCTGAACGGGACGACGCAGCCCAGCGCCTTGTCCGGACCGGGGGTGGAGACGAACAACTGTGTGCCGTCGGGGGACCAGCACCAGGCGGGCGTATGCCCCAGGTTCGCCACGGTTTCGGGACGCTTGGCGCTCCACGGTGGTGGCGAACCCCAGCGCCGCGTGACATCGACGGTGAACGACGGCTGGGTGCTGTCAAAGGCGCGTGCCACGCCGACAACGACCTGGTTCGCAATGCAACCGAGCCACTCACCCGACGGTGACCACTGGAGCGCGTCCGGTTGCCCCCGGACGCCGCCCCAGCCGGAGAGCTCCTTGCCTCCGACGACGTTGACCACGCGCCCTGTCGCCAACTCCCAGACGCGCAGGTCTCCTCCCAGGATCTCCACGGCGAGATCGCTCGAGAGGCTGATGGAATTGCTCGCGATGGCGAGATGGCGCCCGGAGGGACTGAGCGCGAAGCAGTGCGGCCGGCCCGTGTAGCGCGGGCTCTCCACGAGCCGCGTGCCCGCGGCCAGCACCTTCTCCGAGACCCGCCGATGCACCTCCGTGAGGCCCTGCTCGTATTCGAGCCGGCGGAGTCGTGCGCGCAGCGGCGGCAGGTCCCTGCTGGCCACGAAGTGACCGAAGTCCGCCAGGTCCAACAGCGCCTCGAGTTCGTCGTCGGAGCACTGGACCAATCGGGCGTGGTCCGCGAAGTCACCTGGCATGTGTCTGGAGCCCCTCCTTGATGGGAGGATACCTTACGACCTTGCTGGGGAGAGGCTGCTCCACAGACGTCCTGACATAGGAGAACCCTTATGGGGGGCTTCAAATGCCTGACGCTCAAGATGATTCATACCCCGTGGCAACGCGGTCAAGCCGATGCTGCGCCTGCGCGACGACGCGGGGCACGACGCGACGCTCACGGAGATGCACCCGGTCATCAAGTCCCCGGGCGCGGTCGTCGCCGCCAGGGACCTGCGCGTGACGGACCAGGTCCGCACGGCGGATGGCGTGGCCACGCTGACCTCCATCACCAAGGTCTCCCCGGAGGGCCAGCGCGTCTACAACCTGGCGCTGGGCATGGACACGGAGCTGCTGGTGGGCGACCTGCGCATGCAGGACGCGCTCACCCTGCCCAAGCGCGAGCAGGTCTCCATCCTCCAGCGCCTGCTCAAGGCATGGCCCCAGGACTACCACAACGGCGTCAAGGCGAAGGCCGCCCGCTGATGGCTGTGCGCCCCGAGGCGCCGTGAGATGACACACTCGCCGGGGCGTGGGGCTGATGATGAACGAGGGGCCGCCGAGGATTCGGCGGCCCCTTGTTGCGTCTGTTGCGGGAGCCGGCCCGTCAGCTCATCACGAAGCGGCAGACCTCGGGCGTGAGGATGGCAAGGAAGGCCTCGCGATTTGGCAGTGAATCCGTCGCCTGCGGTGGCGGCGTGTGCATGAACGAGAAGTGACCCGCGCCTTCGACCACGCGCAGGTCCAATGGCACCTGTGCCCCGAGCGCTTTCTTCAGCAGTTCGGCCTGCGCAGGCGGCGTAATCATGTCGTTCGCGCCGGCCCACGCGAGGATGGGGGTGCGAACGGCACTCAGCGCTCCCGGCGCCTGGAAGTAGCCCGTCGCCGGACCCAGCAGCACCAGCCGCTCGAGTCGCGGGTCCGCTTCGATGCCGAGCCGCTGCCCGGCACGCATCCAGGGCTGCCCCCCGGCGAATGCGAGCAGCATCGTCGTCCCGATGGAGTGCCCCACGCCCACCACCGGTATCCCTGGGGTTGCGACAGCGTCCAGGGCGATTCGGAGTCTGCGAGCCCGCAGCAGCAGGTCTCCCTCGGTGGGCGTCAACGTGAGGCGCTCGAAATACGGCGCGACGACAGTGCACCCATGCTCCATGAGCGATGTCAGCAGCGGGAGATGGCGCTCTGGACTTCCTCCTCCGCCCACGGCGAACAGCACCGTTCGGCCAGGCCGTGGCGCATCGAGCACCAGGACGTCGAACAATTCTTCTCCATCCTTCAGGGGCTGCCGCTTCATCCCCCTGCGAATGCCACGAGTCCAGCGGAGACGACAGGATGCCTCAGGTAGCGAGTTCCACGAGCCCCAGGTACGGTTGAATCATCTCAACGCGTCTGGAGGAGTGCCGTGGACAACAAGCTGCGGGATGAGGTGATTGGACTTCCTTCACCCTGCATGGACATCACCAGCTTGGGTGGCTCTGTTTTTGATTTCAAACTGAAGGGAGCTGAAATCCAAGGCGGATTCCCGGACCTTTCAAACCTGAGGGAAAGCATCAGCTATATGACCCTCTCGGAGGGGAAACAGGCGGGCATCACCATGTATGGCGATGCCCTGTTTTCCATCGATGCGTACGCGGTGCATCACTTTCCAGACTTCGCGCATTTCGTGGCCTCAGTGATTGGCGACCAACTCCGTCGCGTCTACTCCCTCCGTGGTGTGGAGCTGGAGCCATTCGCGTCCGAGATAAGCTGGAAGGTGCTCTTCGGTCGCTTCGCGAAAGGGGTGACAAGGCGCAATATCTTCTCAGGGCGGAAGCGCCTGGGAGATCCGGCCGATGCCTGCAGAATCCTGTCGACCGGCAACGAACAATTGGATGCGGTGTCTTGCAGCGGCAGCTACGCCACCCTCTTCCTGCAGACGTCGTAGGACTCCTGACGCATCCGCATGAGCGGGCAGGGGGCCTTGTCGTGGACCCGCCTCGCCGGCTTCAGCCGAGACAACGCCGCGCTGGAACACGCCTGTGATGTTCAGTCCTGGGTCAACGTCCGGAACACGGCCGGAAGTTCCTGGCCCCCCAGCCCCGCGCTGACGGCGCGCTGGTAGTTGTCGAGCAACTCCTTCGGGAAGCGCGCGCTGAGGCGGGCGTCCTGGCTCAGCCGGACGATGTGCTCAATCGCGGCGACGTGGGTGTTGAGGCTGCACTGGTCGCCCGTGAAGTCGTTCTTCTCGACCATGCCCTGCGCGGCGTCGGCGGTGACGGAAATCAGGCCGAGGAAGGCGTTCTTCTGGGCGAAGAAGGCCTTGGGGTCCAGGCCTTCCGCCTTGCACATGGCCGCGGCGTGAAGGAACGCCAGGGAGCCGCCGTAGTAGGCCTCCAGAATCGCGCAGTCGAGCGTCGCGGCAGCGCCAATCTTCTCGTCGACGTACACGGAGTTCTTGGCAATCGCCTGGAGGGTTGCGGCGTGCCGGTCGAAGGCGGTGCGCGCTCCGGCGTAATAGACGGTCGCGTACTCGGTGGCGACGAAGCTCGGGTAGGCGAGGATCGCGGCATCCAGGTAGCCCACGCCATGGGCCTGGGCCCACGCCAGCCCTTCGCGAGCGTCCGCGGGTGAGCCGCTGGTGAGCTGCACGAGCGTCGCGCCAGTCAGTGCCGCCGCGACGCCCTCCGCCGACAACACCTCGGAGGCGGCGGCGTAGTTGGAGAGGGAGACGACGACGAGCTCGCGTCCCGAGACGGCCTCGACGAGGCTCTCGAAGGCGTGGGTGCCACCACCGACCGCCGAGGCCTTGCTGGGCGTCCTGTTCCAGACCGCGACGTCGTGGCCCGCCGAGGCGAAGGCGCGCGCCAGCGCGCTTCCCATGAGGCCACAACCCACCACCGCCATCTTCGCTGAACGACTTGGGGACATGTTGTTCAAGCTCTTTCCGATTCAGGTCGCGCAGAGCGCGCGCCGCCGAGGTTCAACGCGCGAGCGGATGGATGCAATCACCGCATCGCCGTCCATCATCCTCCACGGATGATGACCGTGTCAGGCGCGTTGGCTTGGTTGCGAAAGACGACACGAACGGGATTGGGCATAACGAGGTGATGTTGCAACCACCCGCCCGTAAAGAATGTGGCTTTGACTGCGTATGTCAACGCACGTGTGTTGTTTGACTCAACGGAGCAGGTTGGGTCGGAGGCGGAGCGGGCGTCAACACCAGGCCATCCAGGACGCCATACGCATAGGCCGCCGCGAAGGCATACGCCCCTACCAGGTACGTTACGTTGAGCGTCCGCGCCTTGCCTGCATCGCTCGCGCTGTAGCGGCCGTCGGGTCCGCGCATCGAAAGGGAGGTCCCCAGGGAGACCCCCGCCGTCGCGAGCCCCAGCCCCTGCGTCACCGCCAGCAGCGTGCCCATCCGTGAGCGCCCGTGCTTGAAGTGCCCCACGCCCAAGGGCGCCAGATACCAGGCACGGGTCAGCGTTGGCGACGAGGTGGGCGCCGCGTCCTTGGGAACGGGGGCGACGATGGGGGAGGGCGGTGGAAACAGTCGAGGACGTCGCTCGGCGCGCAGTTCCTCGATGCGTGTCTGGTGCTGGGCACGCGCGCGTTCGACGAAGGCGAGGAAGTCTGGCGGATACAGCAGCGGGTCCAGCGCCGAGTCGCCGTGAACGGCCATTCCTCGCACCACCTCGTCCTCCGCGCGGGCCAGCTCTTCCTGTGCGTGATAGGTGGCCGCGAGCAGCAGGTGCGCTTCCGCCTCCAACGTCTCGCTGTCGAGCCGCAGCGGATAGAGCAGGGACTCCAACTCGGCGCGGGCCTTGGACAGCTCGCCGGATTGGTAGGCACCGCGCGCGCCATCAAGCGGGGACGCCGCGAGCACCATCATCATCAAGGCAGCGCTCATCATGGCGTCACGTCCAGCGTCACTTCGAGCTGGCGGCCCGCGACCACGTCCACCTCTCGTTGCAAGGGTGGCTCACCCGCGCGACGTGCCGTCACCGTGTGCCGTCCATGTTCGACCACCACCGGACCCGACAGGGGCGCGACGCCCACCTCCCGGCCGTCCACGAAGAGCCGCGCGCCCTCGGGCGCATGGATGCGCACCTCCGCCTGGCGCGGTGACAACACGACGTCGCGAGACACGGTCTCCCCCGGCGTGAGCGTCACCTCCTGGTGGACCTCGTCACACAGGGGATTGACGAAGCGCAGTTGGTATGTGCCCGCGGGCAGCGACAGCTCACGCACGCGAGGGGTGTAACCGCGGCTCTCGCCGTTCACGAACACCTCCGCCCAGGGACGCGCCGTCACCTTCAGCACGGCGGGCCGCGCGGGGACGGTGGTTTCCACGTCCGTCCCATGTGTCGCTGCCCCCGTGGGCTCGGTTCCCGCTGTGCTCGCTGCCGGCAGGGACGGTGCGGCCCGCTTCGCCGAATCCGTGCCCCCCATACGTCCCGTCGAAACGGATGGCCGGGCTGGCTTCGCCACGGCGCCGTTCGCGGAGCGTTCTGTCGGCACGGAGGTCCCGGCTGACTTCGTGGCGTCGCTTCCCACCGAAGGACTCGGTTCCCGCGCGGCTTCCAATGGGTGGGTGGCCGCCTCCGGGGAAGGAGCCTCCGGGCTCTGGGGCGTGGGTACGTGAAGGCGTTCGCCGGTGGAGGCGCCGTCAGTGGAGGCCGTTGTGGGGGGCACCGTCGGCGGCTTCACGCCTTCGGCGCCCTGGCGCGACCACGCCCACCCCGCCCCCCGCGCAGAGCACGAGCCCCGCGCCCACGGCGCCAGCCCTCCACCTGGAGCGCTTCGGCCGCGCACGCAGCAGCGCCGGCACCTCGGCGGACGTCGGCTCCAGCATCAGCGCGGCGTTGAGGACCTTCGCGGCCCGCGCGCCCTCGCCGCGAGCCAGCAGCCGGCGCCCCTCCTCCAGCAACCGCTCGAAGCGAGCCCGACGCCAGCGATTGGCACGGCCTACCGGGTCGCCCAAGAACTCCCGCGCCACCTCGGCTGGCGGGCCGACGTCTCGCTGGAGCAACGCCTCCAACGCCAAAGCCAACTCGGCCCCGTCGCGCGGTCTGTCTCGCGCATCTCTCGCCAGACACCGCGCGACCAGCGCGGCCAAGGGCTCGGGCGTGCCTGGCACCACCTCTGTCAGCGGCGGCGCATCCTTCGTCATCACCGACGCGGCCAGATGCGCCGCCCCCTTGCCCGCGTGCGGCGTGGTGCCCGAGCACAGCTCGAAGAGGATGACGCCCACCGCGTACACATCCGAGGCAGGGGAGTACGCACCCGTGTCGATGCGCTCGGGGGCCATGTACGGCAGCGAGCCCGTCACCGCCCCGGTGCTCGTGAGGCGCTCCTGGTCCTCGAGCGCGGCGAGGCCAAAGTCAGCCAGCTTCAGCGGTCCGCCTTCCGCCACCAGCACGTTGTCGGGCTTCACGTCGCGGTGGACGATGCCGCGCGCGTGCGCCGCCGCCAGCGCCCGGGCGAGCTCCCAGCCCAGCACCATCGCCGTTTCGGGGGGCACCGGCGAAAGCCTCCCCGCCAGCGCGCGGAGGTCCTCGCCGCGCACCCACTCGCAGACGAGGAACGGACCGTGGGCCTCGTCCTCGCCGTAGTCATGGACCTCCAGCACGTTGGGATGGTGGAACGAGGCGGCCAGCTCGGCCTCCCGCCGGAAGCGCTCCGCGCGGCCCGTGCCGCCTCCCGGGTGCATCCGCTTCAGCGCCACCGGGCGCGACAGCCGCACGTCCGTGGCCAGGAAGACCGTGGCCATTCCCCCACGCCCCAACTCCCGCTCGAGTCGGTAGCGGCCCGCAAGCACCTCACCCGTCATCACCCGGGCATTCTCTGGGAGTGCGCCCCCGCGAGCAACCGGGTCGCGGCGCGATTACAGCTACAGCCGACAGGCCCTCGTGTCCCCCACCTGCTGGCAGGCGCCCGGCGCCCCTCCAGGGCAGTCCCGGTCCTGCTGGCAGGGCTGCCGGCACCGGAGGACCGCCCCCGTCGACACGCACACGCTACAGGGGGCGCAGTCCAACGAGTTGTCGCAGACCTGGCCCACCGACGCCGGCGTGCCCGAGCACTCCCGCACGCACAGCCAGTCTGGAGCACATTGGTAGCCTGGAGCGCAGAACCCGGTACTCGGGTTGCACTGCGCCTCGCAGCGCATCCGGTCCCTGGGGCACTGGGCGAATTCGGCGCAGTCGAAGGCGTCCTCGCAGGACTCGCCGAGCCGGGGCCCCACGACACAGTTCCCGTCCTCGCATCGTCGTCCGCCGTGACACGTGAAGTCCGTCGAGCACGTCAGCGTGCACATCCCGCCAACACAGGCCGCCGCGTCATTCGCGCACTCGCACGGCTGCGTGCATGCGCTCCCCACCGGCACCGTGCTCGAGCATCCCGCATCGGGCGTCCCGCAGCCCGAACCTGTGCATCCCGCATCGGGCGTCTCGCAGCCCGAGCCCGTGCAGCCCGCGTCGGGCGTCTCGCATTCGGCGCCCGTGCAGCCCGCGTCGGGCGTCTCGCATCCCGAGCCCGTGCAGCCCCCATCCGGAATCTCGCATTCGGCGCCCGTGCAGCCCCCATCCACTGAAGGCGTCACCGGCTCGCAGCCGCCGCTCACGCAGACCTGTCCCTGGGGGCAGCCCGTGGACTCATCACAGCGGATTCGGATGTCGAGCGGACAGCCCGGCGCGACAAGCAGCACCATCGCGGGCAAGAACGAGAGCAGGAGGAGTCGGCGCATCACCAAGGCCCGGGCGACTCTAGGCGGAGGGGCGCTCGAAGAGCACCCCCCATCAACGACAGCGGCCCCGTGCTCCCGAAGGGGAACACGAGGCCGCATTCACCAGGTTACAGGCAGGCGCCCATGGTGCCCGGCGCCGCGAAGCACTGGCCGCTCGCGCAGTGGGCGTTCTCCGTGCAGGGGAAGCCGAGCGCACCCGGGCTGCAGAACCCGAGGACCGAGCCGGTGAAGGGCTTCACGCAGCTCCAGGACGAGGGGCAGTTCGAGTTCTCGGTGCAGAGCCCCTGCATGCAGAAGCGGCCCTTGTTGGGCAGGAGGCCGTCGTTGCACACCGCGCCGCCCAGGCCCGTCGGGCACACGCCGCTCTCGGGGCACGGCGCGAAGCTGGCGCAGTACGGCTGCTGGGAGCCGTCGTCATCCGGGTCCAGGCACACGGAATAGGTGTCGCAGCCGTCCTTGAAGTCACTGGTGTTCGGGTTGCAGGAGGGCGGGTTGGCCGGCGGCGCCAGGCTGCACAGGCCCTCGATGCAGATCTGGTTGCTCAAGCACTGGCTGTTGGAGGTGCAGGTCGCCACCTGCTTGTTCTTGCAATAGGAGACGAGCGTGGCCGTGTCCTCGGTGTCGCAGTACTGGTCCTCCGCGCAGTTCGCGTTCGACTGGCAGCCGAGGGCACACAAGCCGTTGAAGCAGAACTGGCCGGAGGGGCACGGCTTGCTCGTGCTGCACAGCCCCGCCTCCTGCTCGCTAGGGTTGCCGTCGGGCCCCTCGCCGTCGTTATCCGTGCTGCCGCAGCCCATTGCCGTGAACGCCAGGAACAGCCCCATCACCACATGCTTCATTTTCGTCTCCACGAGGTTCATCTGCACCGTGGCGGCTCTCCGCCCGCGTGCGATGGGCATCCCTTGAGCAACGTGCGTGCCCAAGCCTCGTGAAACATCGATTCGCCCCGATTTCGCGGGGTTGCGTGACGCTTTGGGCCCGCTGCGCGCCGGGGGCCGGGGGAAACGTGCCAGGACTGGCACGCGGACAAGGCCTCCCGAGGAGGCGGCGTGTCAGTCCCCCTCGCCGAGGTAGCGGAACAGCGAGCGCAGACCGATGCCCAGCGCCGCCGCCGCGTCCTTTTTGCTGCCGCCGCAGCGGGCAATCGCCTCGCGCACGTAGCGCTGGACGAACGCCTCTCGCGCCTCCTCCAGGGGAATCATGGGGGCGTCGTCGCCGCCCAGCTCCAGGTCCTCGGGGCGCAACAGCTCGTCCGTGGCCAACACCGCAGCGCGGCGCACGCGTGACGCCAGCTCTCGCACGTTGCCGGGGAAGGGGTGCCCTCGTAGGGCCTCGGCGGCCTTCTGCGTGAAGCCTCGGGCCTTGCGCGCCTCCTGCGTCAGCACATGGTGGGCGATGAGCAGCACGTCCTCCCCACGCTCACGCAGCGGCGGCACGTCCACGCGCACCTCTTCCAGCCGGAAGCGCAGGTCCGCGCGGAAGGTGCCTCGCCGCACCGCCTCCTCCAGCGCCACGTGGGTCGCCGACACCACGCGCACGTCCACCTTGCGCGGTTGGTGTTCGCCCAGCCGAGTGACCTCGCGCTCCTGCACCACGCGCAGCAGCCGCGTCTGGAGCGACAGCGGCATGTCCCCAATCTCATCCAGGAAGAGGGTGCCCCCGTCGGCCGCTTCCACCAGGCCCGCCCGGTCCGCGCCCGCGCCGCTGAACGCGCCACGCGCATGGCCGAACAGCTCGCGCTCGATGAGGTTCTCCGGCAGCGCCGCGCAGTTGATGGCCACCAGCCGTCCGCGCCGTCCGCTGCGCCGGTGAAGCGCTCGCGCCACCAGTTCCTTGCCTGACCCCGTCTCGCCTTGGATGAGGACGTTGAGCGGCGTGGGCCCCAGCCGCTCCACCTGCCGGTACAGGGCGCGCATCGATGGGGACTCGCCGATGAGCCCCTCGAACGTCGCGGCTTCGATGCGGCGGGTGAGGCCCTCCACCTGCGCGCGCAGCTCCGTCAGCTCGCGCCGCGTCGACAGGAGCAGCGCCGTCAGCGCGGAGAGCGCCATGGCCTCCTCCAACTCCACCGCCGAGAAGGCCGGAGCGCCCAACCTCCGCCCCAGGTACACCACGGACAGCGGCACCGGCTCCACGCGCAGGGGCACCACCAGCGCGGAGCCCAGCCGCAGCGCTTCCATGCTGGGCGCCCGGGCCAGCGCCACGTCTGCCTCCACGTCGGCCACCCGTACCGGGGCACCCGAGGTCAGCACCCGGTCCACGAGGCTGTCCACCACCGCCGCGTCTGGCCGGGTGCCCGTGGCGCACAGCACGCGCCGAGGTCCCTCCCGGGAGTCCGCGGCGACGAGGAAGCCCACGTCCGCGCCCACCACGTCGGCGAGCCCCCGCATCGCCACCTCCAGCAGTTCCAATGGGGGACGCTGAACCAGCAGCCGTGACGACAGCTCCGCCAGCACCGCCACCAGCCGGCCGTCCTGCCGCTGGGGGGCCGCCTCCGCCGCGACGGGTGCTTCCGCTTCGATCAGCTCCAACTCCACCGTGCCCACTCGAAAGCGGTCACCGGGCTCCAGGGGCGCCAGGTCCACGCGCTTCCCTCTCACCTTGAGATCACAGCCCTTGCCCGCTGGAGACACGCTCCAGCCTCGCGCGTCGCGGAACAGCAGCGCGTGGCTTGGCTTCACACCGGAGGCCAGGACCACGGCGTCGCAGGTGGCGTCGGAGCCCACGGAGATGACGGGCTTGTCCAGCGGGAGACGGCGGCCGTCGGGGAGGACCAGGAGCTGGGGCATGGTGGGCGCGAACGACTCCGGCGCATATCAGGAATGCGGAAGGCGTGCGCGGACGGGACCCGGAAGGTGCCTCCCAAGACAGGGGGCGCGCTTGGACGGGGGCATGTGCGGACCTGGCGGTCGCTGGCACGAACGCAAACACCGCATCGAGCGGGGATGGCCTTTTCACGGCGCCAGAACGGGCGCCGACCCTTCCGGAAGCGGGAGGAGCCGCGAGTCGCCCCTCCGCGCCGCGTCGCGAAGCGTCTCCAACCCGGGCCCGAGCGCCGGGAGGGGTGGCCGCTCCAGGATGGCGAGCGCCTCCTCGAAGCGCTCCAGTTCACGCAGCAGCTCCGCGTGCATCCACCGGTGCTCCGCGTCGTCCGGGGCGCACAGGGCCATGAGGGCCTCGGCACTGTCCCGGACCTGAGGGGCGCGCTGAGAGAGCGGCACCCACGGTGCGTCGCGGCGGTACGCCTTGTTGCCCATCCACCACGCCCACTGTCGCAGCTCGCGCTCCTCGTCGGCGTTTGTCGCGAGCCCCTCACGGAGTGCCTCCAGGAAGAGCGCCTCACTCACGTGTTGCACCTGGGGCGCATCGTCCCAGTCCCTGGGCGTCACGGGCACATAGGGCCGGGTGATGACGCACGTCGAGCTGACGCGGGCACCCAACGCCTCGAAGCGGTCGGCGATGTGTCGGGCCGTTTCCGGGTGGTCATATTCCCCGAGGCACGCGGGGAGCTGGGCGATGAAGTGCTTCACCTCCTGGAGCCCCATCCCCAGGTCGCTCCGCAGGCGCTGCATGACCTCGACGCGACGAGTCCCCGTGCTCTCCAGGGTGAGGGTGGTGAGCGTCTCATCGCGCCGGCAGTCGAAGGGGTCCACTTCCCCCAGCTCGGCGGCGCGCGCGACCCAGAAGAACGCCTGGCAACCCACGCAGCGCGCAATCCAGGGCGGCAGCGGCCGAATGAATGCATCGAACCAGCCATCACTCCAGAGCACGGCGCCAAAGGTGTTGCCGGAGGCCAGAGTCCAGCGCCGGTGGAGGGCACCACAGTGCGGGCAGCCAATGACCACGTCGGGACCGGGAATCATGACGGTGGACTCCAGGCGCCAGCCTCGACAGCGAAGCGTCCTCTTCGCCGTTGAACGCTGGCGCCCCGCGACTCAGGCCGCTGGCTTGCGCATGTAAGCGAACATGTGCTGGACGTAGTCTGCCTTTCCAAGTGGCACGCCATTGTGCCGCAGGATGTTGTAGGCCGTGACCAGGTGAAAGTAGAACTGCGGTGTCGCCCAGTTCAGCGCGTATTCGCTGCCGGTCATGTCGAAGACCATGCCACCGGGCAACTCGATGGACAGCGGGCGTTGTGCCCCCTCCTCGATTCGTGCCTTGTCCGCGCTCGATAGCAGCTGAAGCGTTCGCTCGATCAATGCGTACGCTTGTTCCATGTCCACCGGCGCCTCAAGCGCGGGCAGCGGGTGCTGACAAAGCCTCAGCACCGCCTGCTGGGCTTGGGTACATGCGAACTGGACCTGGTTTGCCAGTGGGAACATGTCAGGTGCCAGCCGCGACTGAAGCAGGTTCTTCGGGTCAAAGCCCAACTCGCGAGCCCGCGCCTCCCCCTTCTTCAGGAAGCCAACCAGCGCACGCAGCATCTGCGCGAAGCAGGGGACGGTGACTTCGTAGACGGACATGGGTGATTCCTCGTGGATGGGCCCAATCCTGGACCCGCGCTCGACCTTCTAGCCCAGGCCGAGGCGAGGTGGGCCAACCTCCGGCGCACCGCGGCGCCGGAGGTCTGGCGGGAATCACCCGCGTGGGTTCACCGATGCTGGCTGACGAGCCAGCTCTGTGCCTCGGGGCGGCTCCAGAAGTCGTCCCAGCCGCTGTGCCCCGAACCGAACGTGATGGTGACCTGGACCTCGCCGGTGTAGCCAGGGCACTGACGCACGAGCGGATGGAAGCCATCCGTCGGGTTGATCCACCCCCAATGCGCGAAGGTCCCATCGCTGGCATGGCCAGACGTCCAGATGGGGAGGGCCTCCAGGTCGCACATGGTCGTGGGGCGGGGGGCGAAGTAGGCCAGGGGCATGGCGCCGGCGTAGGTGGTGCGGTACTTCAGTATCTGGTCATTCACGCCGCTGCCGCCCGAGGACAGGCCCGTCAGGGTCACCCGGTCCGGGTCGATGGCGTAGACCGTCAGCGCCTCCTGGACGAGCGCGTGCGTCACGTCCACGTTCCACCACGTGTCGATGGGGGCACCCACGCGCGGACCGTTGGGGGCAATGACGATGCCAGGGAAGGTGTTGACCAGCGCCTTGCCCGGCGTGAGTTGCCGGATGAAGCCTTCGGGATTGACGGCCACCTCCGTGTGGGCGGCATTGAGCGTCGTGCCACCCCGGCCGTGCAGGGACAGGACGACCGGGTACTTCTTGCCGGGCTGGGTGCCGTAGTCCTTGGGCAGGAAGACCGCGGTGTCGTAGGTGCCGCCCCGGTTCCAGACGTGGATCCGCCCCGCGCGTGCATCCGCCGGGGCGCTCGTGGGGTGCACGGTGATGCTCACGGTGTCGGAGCCCGTGGCGCCCCCGTTGTCGGTGGCTACGAGCCGGAACACATACACCCCCGCGGCCAGGCTGCTCGCGGTTGCATTTGCGGTGGTGGCGCTCGTGAGGACCGCGGTGGTGGGGCCAGAGACCTGCTCCCAGCGGTAGCTGGCGATGGAGCCGTCACCGTCGCTCGCTGAACCGCTGAGGGCCACGGTGTTGGTCGGCAGGAGGAGGACCGCGTCGCTGCCCGCGTTGGCGGAGGGCGGCTGGTTGGCGAGCGGGGTGCCGAACACCTGGACCTCGCGCACCCGGCAGATGTTGTCGTCCGCCGAACGCTTGCACTGGAGCCGCACGTAGCGCGCATTCACCGGCTGCGAGAAGGTCAGCGTCCGTGTCGTCAGGGTGTTCCCGGTGATGGCGCCGCCAGGGACCACTTGAAAGTCCACGGTGGTGCTCGGCCGGGTCACCACGTCGAAGTCGAGCATCCGCCCGTAAGTGCCATCCCGGCCGACATGCAGGGCGATGCTGCTCACGGCGTGCACGGCCTGGAGGTCCACCTCCACCCATTCGGGATTCCAGGGCACGGGCGCGATGGTCGAACTCCACCGGTCATCATTGTTGATGGCACCATTGAACGCCTTGGCGTGCCCGAACTGTGAGGGAAAGCCAATGGCATGCACGGAAGAAGCCGAGGAGGGTTTCCCGACGGCGACGCTCGTGGCTTGTGCTTGCGCGGACAGGGCGAACGACAGGGAACCGAAGCAGATGACTTTGGCGAGACGTCGTGGACTCCATGACATGGCGCACCTTTCGTTGAAGGCGCGGCAAGACTGACAGGTTTCAATATGTCAGATTTGAAAACTGCTAAGTGCCCGTTATTCGGGATGTGCTCTTGCCTCCGGGTTGCAAATGTTTCCCGTGGCCAGACTGTCGTAGGGCAATGATGGCTCGACGCCCTGCGGGTTGCGGCTTGTCGCCCTGCCGCCAGGTCGGAGCGCTGTGTCGCGCCGTGCCCGGCCGCGCGCCCTCCTGAACTGGGAGGGCGCGCTGACGCGGTGAGCGTTCGGGCCTCAGGTCACATCCCCAACTGCCTCACCCGCTCCCTGTGCCGCCGTCTCCCTCTCCAAGGCGAGCGCCTTGCTGTCCCTCTCGAAGCGGCTGTGCCCCTCGGCGCCTCCTCGACAGGGCCCGCGCGAGGACAAACAGGCCGCCGGCCACCGCGAGACAGACTTCTCCCGTCCCGGTGCCATCACATCCCCCACAGCCTCCGCTCTCGCCTTGCACCTGGCCGTCGCCAATGACCTCCTCGGAAGGCTGCTCCTCGGACGGAGTCTCGTCGGGGACAGGCTCGCGGATGTCCGGCTGCTGGGGCCCGGCCACGATTCGGAGGGGCGCGCTCGTGACTGTCACGGTTCCGTCCGCGGTGCTGGCGATACGGAGCACTGCCTCCCGGCTTGGCTCGTCGGGCACGCGCCAGGTGAGGGACCCTGTGTTCGCCATCGCAGCGGCAACGGACACCCAGTTGGCACTGGCCTCCGTGGAGTACGCCACGTCCACCGTCGGGACGTCACCGAGCGTGGTCCACCGCACCTCCACCTCCTGGCCCGCGACGAGTTCCTCTCCGCCGGTGGGAGCGTCCAGCACCAGGCGCGCCGCGGGCGCTGTCGTCTCCTCCAACGTGAAGTCATCCACCAGCGCCCAACCCACGCCTTCCATGGCGACGCCCACGCTCAAGCCGCGTGCGTCCGCCGGCAGCGCGATGGGTAACTGCCACGATGCCTCCGTCCAGGCCTCCGCGGGAGGAAGGCTCGGGCCTCGCTCCCATTCCTTCCACGTCCCATCCATCCCCTGCACGGACGCCTTCAGGTACAGCGGCGTGCTGGAGCGATACCAGACGCTCGCCCGCGCGCTGCGTCCTGGCGTGACGGTGGGTGCACAGGTTCCGTCGTCGCGGAGCACATGGACCGAGGGGGCGTCCCCGGAGGCGTCCGCTCGCTCGAGCCGGTAGGACCAGACGCCGCTGTGCGCCTCGGCCGAGCGCTCGGTGCGGACGGTGCCCCCGTAAGAGGGGCCCAGTTGCCAGCAGTCCGGAACGCCGTCTCCATTCTCGTCGGCCTCGAGCGAGACATTCTTCAGCGCGGCCGTGGGCTCCTGGGGCACGGGATGCACGGCGGGCCGCGCCGCACCGCCCATGATGTCCTGCACCGTCCGCACCTCGGTTCCCATGGGGGCGCGCTGCGAGAGCCAGGTCATGAACTCCCGGAGGACGTCGGTGTTCACGCAGTAGGTGCGATTCGCGCAGTCCGGCTGCACGAAGTGGAAGACGATGATCACCCAGCCGCCCCCCGCGGCCTCCGCGGCGGTGACCCACGACTGCATCGTTTCCAGTCCGTCGTCGCGCGTCACCGTGGCGGGCGTGCGAATCTCATAGGCGTCGAAGGGAGGGATTGTCTCCGCGGGAGGGCAGGAGCCGCAGGTGTCCACCAGCCCTCGCACGTCGCGTGCCGAGTTGTACCCGCACGTCACGGCCATCTGGTTCACCGCCGCATCATTCGAGCCAAAAGGGAAGGCGAGGCCGGTTGGCGCCAAGCCCCAACTGAGCAACCGCAGGCGGTCCTCGCATATCTCCTGGCGTTGGGCAGCGGGAGACATCGCCAACAGCTCCGCGTGCTGCAGCGTATGTCCCCCAATGTCGTGTCCGGCCGCGGCCAGGCGGCGCAGGTCATCAACCGTCATGTAGCTCGACTGACCCACCCGCCCGCTGATGATGTAGAAGGTCGCCTTCAGTCCCGAGGCCGAGAGCATGTCCAGCACCTGTCGCTGCTCCTCGAGTCCGTCATCGAAGGCCAGCGTGACGACCGTCCGCGCCCCTGGCGTCGCTGCCCACGCCCCTCCGCCCCATATGCCCAGCACCATTGCGAGGAGGCAGGTGCCCGCCCGCGCGTTGAGCCTTGCTCGCATGTCTCCCCCTGTGCCTCAGTGCACGCCGCTCGCCGTCGCGCTGGGCCTTCCTCCGCCCCGCTCCTCACGTTGGAGTCCGGGCAGGCCAAGGCGCAACCGGCGCGCGCCCCCTAGGACGAGGGAGATGGCGACGGCAGCGCTGCCACACACCTTGCCGTCGCGGTTGGAGGCCACCTCGCGAGGCTGGCATGGGCAATCATTGACCCATTATTCAGTTGGTGAAGAAGCCTCTTTCTAACCAGACTCACGCCCGCCAGTCGCAACAGCCACAGCAACCAGCGCGGGATACTCAGATGCGTTCAGTCAAGATTGAATCCTTCGGCGGCAAGGTAACGGCATCGAGAATGTTTGCGACGGGACTCGCGACGCTCCTCCTGGGCGCGGCCCCGGCCTTGGCCGCGGAGCCTGTCGTCCTGGGAATGGCCACGCCCTATAACGAATTGATGGCTGGCGGCGATGCAGCCATTGACGCCGAGTTCGCCACCTATCGGACGCTCGGAGTGAAGATGCTCCGGTTCGACTTCTATTGGAGCACGATTCAGCCCACTGCCGGTGGCGCTTATACCTGGGCCGGGCCCGACAAGTTGGTCGCCAAGGCCGAGCAGCACGGCATTCAGGTCTTGGGACTCCTGAACGGCAAGCCGGGCTACATCGCCAGTGGCTTCACGGTGCCGCAGGACCGGGTGGCGTTCTCCAACTTCGCGGCGGCGGCCGTCAGCCGCTACAAGGGACGCATCCGCCACTGGGAGGTCATGAACGAGCCCAACATGAATCACTCCTTCGTGCGCATCGCCCCGGCCAACTATGCCGAGCTCCTGAAGGTGACCTCACCGAAGATGCGCGAGGCCGAGCCCAGCATCGTCATCATCTCCGCGGGACTGGCATCGGTTCCCAGCACCGGTAACGGCTTCCATGGTGCGGTCGACTTCGTCAACGCGATGTATCAGCACGGCGCCAGAAGCCACTTCGACGCGCTGGGGTTCCACCCGTACACCTATCCGTTGATGCCTTCGAACACGGCGGCATGGAATGGCTGGAAAATCATGAAGGGGGGCGTTCGCCAGGCGATGGTCAACAACGGCGACGCATCCAAGCTCATCTACATCACCGAGTTCGGGGCGCCGACGGCTGGCGGAAGCAATGCCATGACCGAGGCGCAGCAAGCGCAGGTGCTCCAGGAGGCGCATGACCTCGCGAAGACCTACGCGTGGGCGGGGCCCATTCTGTGGTACTCCTACATTGACCGCGGCGCCAATCCGAACAACACCGAGGACTGGTTTGGATTGCTTCGGCCCAACGGTACCCGGAAGCCCGCTGCGAACGTGTTCCAGACGCTGGCCGCGGCGTCCCCAGGCACCATTGTTGGCGGCCCCGGGAACGACGTCCTCGTTGGAACCCCTGGGAACGACCGGCTGATTGGCGGCGCTGGCAACGATGTGCTGACCGGCGGCGGTGGCGCGGATATTTTTGATTTCAACACGCCTGCCATCGGCGAAATCGGGAACGACCGCATCACCGACTTCTCGGCGGGTGACAGGATTGACCTGAGTCAGGTCGACGCCAACATCGTCCTGAGCGGCAAACAGAACTTCAGGTTCATCGGGGGGGGCTGGCTCTCAAGCGCAGGCGACCTGGGTGTCTATACCAACTTCACGACCGGCCTCACCTATGTCCAAGGCGACCTCGATGGAAACCGGAGCCCCGACTTCTCCATCGTGATTCAAGGAACGCCGAGTCTGACGGCCTCGGACTTCATCCTCTAGGAGCCTGTCGCGGTAATCACGGGGGGCTTGCCCGGAAGGAGGCCCCCGT
>JBKGHI010000679.1:0-215 GCA_046520405.1 Myxococcus sp. 1LA | reverse complement strand
CCGCGATGGTCTCCTCGGCGTCGCTCACGTGCAACCGTCCCAGCGAGCGCACGACTCGGTGAGCTGCGGCAATTGCGCGACGAGCTCCACGAAGCCCGAACGAGGTCCATCCACCCCCGTGTGCCGCAGCCACGCCGAGGCCTCAGGTCCCAGCCGCGACCCCATCAGCTCGCCGAGGTCACCAAACCACCGTCGGAGATCTCCGCCCATGCGCG
>JBKGHI010000678.1:0-219 GCA_046520405.1 Myxococcus sp. 1LA | reverse complement strand
TGGTCAGCCGTGGCGGCGCCGTGTCCGTGGTGGGCGTGGCCTTGTGTGGCGCCGCGCGATGGTCGTGGCCTGGGCGCTTCAGCGCGCGTCGCTCATGGCGGTGGCGCGACGAGGGACGCCTTGCTCGCGTCGATATTGAAGCGGCCCAGCAGGGAGCCACGCGGCACGTCACCGGCCTGCCCCATGGCGCCACCCAGCGCGCTCAGCATGCCGCCCGTG
>JBKGHI010000677.1:0-222 GCA_046520405.1 Myxococcus sp. 1LA | reverse complement strand
TCTCTGTCCGAGCGCCACCGTCTTCGCACGCAGCAGCCTACCGGGCGCCTGCTGATCAACTCGCTAAATGAGGGGATCCTTCAGCTTCACTTCGTCTGCCACGTAATAGCTAGACACCTCCGTCCTCTTCAACCGGTGTTCGGTCTCCACCGCCGCCAGCATCACCGCCAGCACGTTGTACGCCATCACCGCCACGCCGAAAGCCAGCAGCGCCGCTCGTGG
>JBKGHI010000676.1:0-234 GCA_046520405.1 Myxococcus sp. 1LA | reverse complement strand
AGCGAGCGCGCGAAGCGGTTGATGGGCAGCACCGTCACCGGCACCACGACGAAGGGTGAAGAGGGAACAGCGTCTTGTCGATGAGGAAGCAGGTAACGAGCAGCGCGATGATTTTGCAGCCCCGTCCTTCACATAGGACGTGAGCGCCTGCGTCACGGAGAACTCGACCGAGGGCACGTCCGCGGTGAAGCGCGACAGCAGCTCGCCGGAGTGCCGCCCGCTACGAACGAACGG
>JBKGHI010000675.1:0-239 GCA_046520405.1 Myxococcus sp. 1LA | reverse complement strand
AAACATCGCCAAAGTCACGACGGCGGTGGCCAACGGCGACCTGTCCCAGAAAATCTCCGTGGAGGCCCGGGGCGAAATCCTGGAGCTGAAGAGCACCATCAACACGATGGTGGACCAGCTCCGCGCCTTCGCCGCCGAGGTGACGCGCGTCGCGAAGGAAGTGGGAACGGACGGCAAGCTGGGTGGTCAGGCCGCGGTGCCCGGCGTCGCGGGCACGTGGAAGGACCTCACGGACAACG
>JBKGHI010000674.1:0-270 GCA_046520405.1 Myxococcus sp. 1LA | reverse complement strand
CCGTACGACTCGCCGCCGTACGTCGTCGTCGAGTCCGACCGCATCCGCATCAAGGCAACGGTGCCTCTTCGAGACGGGCTCCGCCGTCATCCCAGAAGCAGTCGTACCCGCTGCTGGACGAGGTGGACCGACGGTGCTGCGGAAGAACCGAACGCTGGGCCCCCGTGCTCCATCGAAGGCCACACCGACAACCGCGGCTCGCGCGCCCCTCCAACAGTGGGCCATGTCCCGACCGCCGCGCGAAGTCCGTGCTCGAGTACCTGGTGGCCA
>JBKGHI010000673.1:0-279 GCA_046520405.1 Myxococcus sp. 1LA | reverse complement strand
GCACGTACGCCGTCGTATTCGGCACCGGCCGGCCAATGGACACCGAAGCCCCAACAGCCTCCGGCCTCTCCATTCGATACGTGCTGGAGAACGTCGTGTTCTCCGTCGGCCCGTACCCGTTGATGAGCGCGCCACCAGCGGCCAGCCGCTCCTTCACGCGTGCCACAGGCAGAGCATCGCCTCCCGCGAGGAGCTGCCGGACGCCCGCCAGGGCCTGAGGCTGGCGCGCCTGCATCTGCTCGAAGAGCGCCGCCGTCAGCCACAGCGACGTCACGCCAG
>JBKGHI010000672.1:0-298 GCA_046520405.1 Myxococcus sp. 1LA | reverse complement strand
CCACGGGGGCCTCCTTCCGGGCAAGCCCCCCGTGATTACCGCGACAGGCTCCTAGTGTCAGTCCGGGCTTGAATGACTCGGATGCTTTTCCCGGCGATGGAGACTTCCGGGTTTGGTAGGGTCGACGCGGGAGAGTCTGCGTTGCTTCGACCCGTTGCCATCCTTACGGTCCTGTTGGGGCTCACTGCTTTGGCGCAGCCCCCTTCTGCTTTACGCGAGCGTAGGGAGCGGCGTGTAGCCCTATCGTAAGAGCTCGCCGTGCCCCCTTCCAGCGCGTGCGGACCGGGCCGGAGCGCGC
>JBKGHI010000671.1:0-304 GCA_046520405.1 Myxococcus sp. 1LA | reverse complement strand
AGAACGAAGTGGGTCGGCGTCGGTCGGTTACCGCATCACGGAGTGGCTGCGCCTCCGCGCATGCGCGGTGTCGCGAGGCTTCGACGTGAAACGCGGAGCCAGGGCGCGGTGGCGCGCGGCGCGAGCGGAGCACTTGGTGGTGCTGGCCATTGTCGCGGCGGCGAAGCCTGCTGGGACTGGCGCGGCAATGGCGCGTCCAGCGGCCGGGCCGCGGCGCCCCGCTGAAGGCGCCCCGCCGGAAGCGGCGCGCTTCACGGCCCCAGGGCCCCCAAAACGAAAACCCCCGGTGTCCACGAGGGACACC
>JBKGHI010000670.1:0-310 GCA_046520405.1 Myxococcus sp. 1LA | reverse complement strand
CCGTCACCTGCTGCGCGAAGATGGACAGCGTCTGCGTCATCGCGTTGATGGTGTCCGCGAGCGCGGCAATCTCGCCCTTCGCGTCCATCGTCAGCTTCTGGTTCAGGTCGCCGTTGGCGACGGCCGTCACCACGCGCACGATGCCGCGCACCTGCGTGGTGAGATTCACCGCCATGAAGTTCACGTTGTCCGTGAGGTCCTTCCACACGCCGGACACACCGCGCACCTCGGCCTGACCACCCAGCTTTCCTTCGGTGCCCACTTCCTTCGCGACGCGCGTCACCTCGGCGGCGAAGCTGTTGAGCTGGTC
>JBKGHI010000066.1:0-36977 GCA_046520405.1 Myxococcus sp. 1LA | reverse complement strand
GTCCCGGGACAGTACGCAGGTGCTCGCATAGGGGGCATCGCCCATCTCCTTCCATTCTCTTCTGGCAGCGCAGGCTTGCACGAGCCTGACAGTCGATGATTGTCGCGGCGCCTTCGCCACGGGAGGAGTAGCGTCCGCCGACATGGAGGGGACTCATGCGTGCGCTCCTTGTCGAGGATGAGCCGGAACTCGCGCGGCTGGTGGCAAATGAAGCGACGTCCCAGGGCTTCTCGGTCGACGTCGTGGCTTCGGTCGCCGAGGCCCGTAGCGCGCTCCACCTGGGCGCCTACGCCATCGTGCTTCTGGACCGCCGCCTGCCCGATGGCGACGGCCTGTGCCTGCTTCCCGAGCTCCGTGCCAGGCAGCCGGAGGCGGGCGTGCTGGTGATCAGCGCGATGGGAGATGTCCCGGAGAGAGTCGCGGGCCTGGACGCGGGTGCGGATGACTACATTGGGAAGCCTTTCCATGCAGACGAGCTGCGGGCGCGCATCCGCTCGGTGCTGCGGCGGCCTGCACAGGCGCGACAGCTGCAGCCGGTGCGCTGCGGCGCCATCGAGTACGACCTCGGCTCCAGACAGATGACGGTGCAGGGAAGGCCGCTGCTGCTTCGCCGGCGCGAGGCCTCGCTGCTGGCCGCCCTGATGCGCCGCGCGCGGCGGGTCGTCCAGCGCGACACCCTCATCAAGGAAGTCTACGGGTTCGACGAGGAGCCCAGTGCCAACACCCTGGAGGCACACATCTCCAGGCTGCGACGGCGGCTCGAGGATTGTGGCGCGGGTGTGGTGCTGCACCCGGTCCGGGGCGTCGGCTATCTGATCGACGAGCCATGAAGCGACTCACGGACTCCCTGGCGCCGCGCCTGATCGCGGCCGTCCTCGCAACGCAGCTCATCGTCATCACCGGGCTGATGCTGTTCTGGATGGTGTTCTCCCACTCCGTCTCGCACGACGATCTGTCCGCCGCGACCTCCCAACGTCGCGTTGCCGAGTCGATCACGCTGGACCCGGCAGGCGACCCTTGCATCCAGCCCTCGAGCGCGCTGCGCGCCTATCAGGCACGACGTCCGCAGCTGGCCTACGCCGTGTACCTGGACGGCCGCCTGGTGCCCGGCTCATCGCAGCAGCTTGCCCACGCGCTCTCTCCACGCGGCTGGGCCGCACCTGGCACGAACCTCGAACTGGCGCCCACCCTCGCCGACCTGTACCGGCACTTCCCCGACCTGCAGTGCGTGCAGCTGCTCGGTGAGTGCGGAGACCCGGTGATTTCCCTCGGAGACGGCCAGCGCGCGAACGTTTCGATGTTCCCGGTCCACGGCATTGGGACCGCGGTCGTCGTGACGAGCGGCAATCGCCTCGGACTGGATGACCTGCCAACCGCGCTGCTGACGCTGATTCCGCGCGTGATGAAGCTCTTTGGTTCGGCTGTCCTCGCCACCGTTCTCGTGCTGCCGCTGATGCTGCGTCGCGCGCTACACCCCCTCACGAGGGCCGCCAACGCCGCATCCGGCATCGGCCTCGAGACGCTGGACCAGCGGCTGTCGCCCGATGGCGTGCCCAAGGAGATCCAGCCCTTCGTCACGGCCATCAATCAGCTGCTGGAAAGGCTCGAGAGCGGCGTCTCCCGCCAGCAACTGTTCGTCGCCAATGCCGCGCACGAGTTGCGCACCCCTGTGGCGATTCTCTGCGCCAGGCTCGATTCCCTGGGCGACAGCCCCGCCACGCGCGACCTGCGGCGCGATGCGACGCGGCTGGGGCTGATGGTCGACCAGCTGCTCGCGGCTTTCCGCATGCAGGGGCAGACTCCGGCGGATTGGAGGGCGCTGGATCTCGTCCATCAGCTGCGTGAGCTGATCAGCGACATGGCGCCGTTGGCGCTGCGGAGTGGACGAGCCATCGCCCTGGAAGCGGCATCGCCCTCCGAGATGGTGCTGGGGCAGGCCGATGGCCTTCGGTCGGCGTTGGCCAACCTGCTCGACAATGCGCTGCGCGCCGAGCCCGCTGGCGGGACGGTGATCGTCAGGATGGAAGCCAGCACGTCCAGCGTCACGGTCGACGTCGTCGATCACGGCCCCGGCGTCGAGGAGTCCGACCGAGAAAACATTTTCGAGCCCTTCTGGCGCCGGGAAGGTCAGTGGAGTGGAACCGGGCTGGGCCTGGCCATCGCCCGCCGCATCTCGGAAGGGCACGGCGGCAGCCTGCAGCACCTGCCCACAGAAGGCGGCGGCGCGACCTTCCGGATGCGGGTGCGAAGAGCTCCCGCAGGAAGATGCATCGACCCGTCAGCGTGCCGCAAGGATTGAGGCGCGTCCTGGCTCTTTCACCTCGGGCTCCAGCAGCACAGCCCCATGACCAGGTCACCGCCCTCCGGGGACATGGCCGGGTCCAGCGTCTGGAGGATGCTGGGCAGCGTCTTCGCCGGCGCCTCCACTACGCCGCCGTCCACGAGCGCGGTGGCCGTCACCTGCGCGCCCTCGGCGCGCTTCACGTCCAGCGTGGCGGAAGCCCGGGATACCGACAGCTGGACGTGTACCTGGACGTGAACACGGCGGCCTGTGGCCTCGCATCGACGCCGCGCTACGTCACCTCGCTGGGCGGGGTGGGCAGCCACTGGGTGTCCAGGGGCGCCACGTCCATCTATACGCCGACGGCCACTGGCTTCCGTGTCTACGTCAACTTCCCGGGCATCACCCCCGCCCAGGCCAATACCTGGGGCTGGCACCTCAACTGGCAGGCCCGGTAGCCACATGCCCTGAAGCGGTGCGCCATTCGTTCGCCAGCGAAACGCCGAAGGACTACGGGCGCACCGGCTTCAGGCAGTAGAGCGTGGTGCTCTCGCGAGAGCGCGCCATGTGCAGTGGGTCTGACTTGTCCTTCGCTTTCGAGTGCCGCGCCGGGGTCGACCGGGCCCACTGCACCGTGAGGCCGCAACGCTCGAACTGCGCTTCGAGCCACCCCTGTGGACGCAGACCGAGCAGCACCGCGAGGTCCGACAGGAGCAGCAGGCCCACGCCTCCAGGCGCAAGCGAAGCGGGGAGCCCCTCGAGAAAGCGCCGCAGGAACTGGCTGTCCTCATCGAACACCGCGCGGTCGACCCGGTTCTTGGGCGGTTCGGGAATCCAGGGGGGATTGCAGACCACGATGTCCGCCGTGCCCTTCGGGAACAAGTCGGCCTCGGCCACCTGGAAGCGTTTGCCAAGTCCGAGCTGCTCCGCATTCTCCCGGGAACAGGCCACGGCGCGGGAGTCACAATCGGTCGCCTGCACGGATGCCGCGCCGCGCTGGAGGAGGATGAACGAGAGCACGCCGGTTCCCGTGCCGATGTCGAACACGCGCTTGCCCTTCACCTCCGTGAGCGACAGCAGCAGCTCCACGTAATCCGTTCGCGTCGGGAGGTAGACGCCGTAATGCGGGTGAAGCAGCCCTGTGAGGCCAGGGACGGCGAGCCCCTTGCGGCGCCACTCCGCCGCCCCGAGCATGCCGAGGAGCTGCTTGAGCGGGACCACGGTGGTGTCCGCCGATGGCGCTCCCCAGACCTGCAGACACGCCAGTGACGTGTCCGGCGCTCGCGCGAGCCCGAGCCTGTACTCGCGGTCGAGGGACACCACGATGCGCGACAGCGTCTCGTGTTCGAGCTGCCGTGCCCGGCGCTCGGCACGGAACGCCTCCAGCGGCGAGCGCGCCTTCGCCGGCTGTGGCAGCCGCCGGCTCAGCGCGCCGAGGAGCTGCTTCGCGTTGTGGAAGTCGCCGGAGTACAGCAGGAACTCGCCTCGTTTCACCCGCTTGAGGGCCGTATCCGCGCTGAGCCGGTCATTCACGGGGGACAAGCGGGCAGGCGCGGGGACCGCGCTCTCTGAGTGCCAGGTGAAGGCGGCGTCCGACGGCGGCTCGGACGGAGCTTCGGAGGGGAGCGGCCCCTGGGGCGGGACGTCAGGTCGGGGATCGCGGGACATGGCCCAGGGGTAGCATGTCTCCGCGCGCTCGTCGCTCGTGGCGATGACCTGGAGCGACAGCGGCCCGCACGAACGACGCGTTCAATGCCTACGCTTGCTCGCCCACGTCGAACGTGGACCCTCCAGAGAGGATTTCGAGGGCGGCGCGCCGGCCAGACTGGAGCGCTCCCTCCATCCATCCGGGCAGGGGAGTGGTTTGATCTCCCGCGAAGTGGATGCGGCCCTCTCGTGTGGCGAGCGCCTTCCCCCACTGCGTGAGTTGCCTCGGCCGGAACCACGCGAAGGCCCCCCGGGCCCAAGGGTCCAGGTCCCACGCGTACGAGGCGCCACGCAGCGCTTCGGAGGAAAGCTCCGAAGCCACCTGACTCACCCCGTCCGTAACCATGGCGATGCGCGCCTCCTCGCAGAGACGGCTCGCGGCGCGCGCCCTGGGGCCCGCCATGTACGCTTCGAGGATGCCAGCGGCTTGCGGCTGCGTCGGAGACGCATCCAAGACGTGCATCATGGGGAGGTCCGTCAGCCAGTCATCCGTCCACCCCCACTCCGACCAGAGGCGGCGCCGGAATTGGATGAAGGTGCGCACGACGGACGTGTGCTCGAGTTCGCGAATCGCCCGCAGCTTCTCCGCCGAGAAGGCGGCAAGCCCTTCAATGCCACGCAGGACCGAGAACGGAATGGCGCACACGAGCCGCTCCGCCGTGAACGTCCTGTGCTCACCCGAGTCACCCCGGCAACACACGCTGACAGTCCCTGGGGCCTGCTCGATACGCATCGCGGCCCACCCGAACCGAATCCTGTCACCGAGCGCTCCCGCCAGGGCCAGGGGAAGCCGCTCACTGCCTCCCCTCAAGGTGTAGGCGCTCACGCCTCCCTTGCCGACGGTCAGCAACTCCCGACGCAGAACGCCGAGCGCCGAACTTGCGTCGATGCCGTCGCCCACGAGGTCGAACCGCCCCAGACTCAAGACTGCAATGGCCGCTGGAGAGGCGCCACGCTCCGAGAGCGCCTCGCGAAGCGTCAGGCCGTCGAGGTGGCCCGCATCGGGCCCCGGCCAGGAGGGGGCGAGCGGGTCGCCGACGGCCTCCAGGAGAGGGAACACGTATCGCCGGTAGAGGCCCGCCAGACCGAGCTGCTGCTCATCCGCCCGCGGAATGTACGGCAGCCCCGTGTCATCCCCGACGGGCGCCAGGATGCGCCTTCCCTGAAGATGAAAGGGCCGCAAGGCCGACAGGTGAGGGACTGGCAGCGGGTCGAGCTCCAGGCCGAAGGTCTTCGCATGGCCCAGGAGCGTCGAGTGCTCGCTGAGGACGTACTTCCCACCGGCCTCGGCATACATCCCGTCGGCGAACGGCTCCCGCAGGGTCAGGACGCGGCCTCCGACTCGGGAGCGCGCCTCGAGCACGACGACATCCTGGCCCGCGAGGACCAGCTCGTATGCCGCCGCCAGCCCCGCGAGGCCCGCGCCCAGGATGATGACTCGTTCGCGCATTCGAGCCGTCACTTCACGCCAACGGAAGCACGTAGGGGTTCAACTGCCCTCGCCGGAGCTTGAGGGGGGATGCGGGGAGCTGGGGACTCCGCGACGGGAGCCGGCGCGGCAGCAGCCCGCTCCCGAGGCGCAACAGGCCCGGACAGAACGCCATGGGCTGCGTTCCAAGCACCAGCGCCTGGCATGTCCGGAACGGAGCGGCCGCCTCCAGCGTGAGATCGATGACCAGGGTCCGCAGCCCACTTTGGTGGAACCTCGTGACAAGCTCCCCCGCCGCGTCGGGGACACGAACCCGGGGAAGCGCCACGGGAGGCCCCATCAGGAGCAGCTCGACAGCGCCGCGCATCGCCGGGTTCAAGTAGAGCAACGTGATGTCGAGAAGGGAGTCGATGAGCCAGGTGTTCTCCAGGACCGGGGGCCGCCGGAGCGCCTCGAAGTCAATCGACAACTCGCGTTGAAGCGTCAACGCCTCTGTCACCATCCGCATTTCGCGGAGCGCGCGCTTCACGGCCACCGCCGGGTCTCCCGCCGCCGCGGAGGTGAGCAGCGTTCCGCCCTGGGGAAACATGCGCTTCCCTGTCGCCACCGCGATGAGCGCGACGACGTGAAGGCCCGCGCGGCCGGGGAGGTACGAGAAGTGGAGGTCCCAGCCCGCGTTCTCGAAATGGCGTGACTCTCCCGCGTCGATATCGAGCGTGGACGGGTCGATGCGCCGCGCGCCTTCACCGCGGTACCAGGCGAGCTGAAGTGCATCTCGCTCGACCACCTCCAAGAGCGCGGAGCGCAGCGCGGCCTCATGGCTCGTATGCGTCGCGACGCCATTCGAGGAAGCGCACAAGAAGCGTGGCTCCCCGAGCTGTTCCGAAGTCGTGAAGGCGGCCGGAACGAGCAATTGCTCACCGGACTTCGCGTCCGTGGCCATGACCCAATCCAGGGGCGTGTCCTTCGTCACGGGCGCGTAGGGAAACCCGGGGCTCGCGTACTGCTCCGGCGTGTAGAGGTCCCACTGACGCATGGGCAGGAAGGGGTGTTCGAGCGCCCGCGCGGCGTCGCGCGGACGTCAGGCACACGGAGAAGGGCTGAGGCCCGCTCGATGGCCTCCGCGCGCGCCGTCAACCGCCGCTCCTCCAGCGATGCTCCGACGCCCACCTGGGCCTGGTGATGGCCTGACACCACGGGACGTCCTCGTTTCCGGGAACGGAGCGTGGCTGCTCCCCAGACCAGCGTCACGATGGACGGCGCTCCCCGCTTGCCACGCACGGTGGATTCTTGCGTCGCGACGCCCACACGGCCCAGCGCGGCAGCTGCCAGCCGCGAGCCCTCCAGCCCTCCCAGTGGGGTCGCCGCGCGCAAGTCCACGGAGCACTCGCATCCCGCCGACGGCCGCCGCCGGATGCGCCGAGGAAGGGGCTTCCCATATGCGCCCTCGGCCCAACCCTTCGTATCGAAGGAGGGATGTTTCATGCTGGCCCGGAGCGCCTTTACATCGGTCTCGCCCAGGGCAATCACGGCGCGGCGTGGGAGCGCGTTCGCGACCGCGGCAGCCTCCGCGGGCGAATCCGCGCGCTGGACCTCCCAAAGCAGGCCACAGGAGATACACGCGACACCGCCAGCGCGGCGCCAACGGGTGGCGCTCAGTTGGAGGAGCGCTCCGTTCTTCTCAGCGATGTCGACCGTGCGAAAGGGGCCCAGTCGAAGTGCACCGGTGATACCCAATGACTTGCGAAGGGCTTGTGCGTCCAACAACCGTGGACTGCCGCGCCCCAACGCTTCTTCCTCTTCGAACCGCGCTCCGAGTTCAGCGGCGCTGCCAGGATCGACACCCGCCTTCACCAGTGCACGAACGAGCGTGGCCTTCCCTCCACGGCCAAGGCTTTCGAGGAGGGAGACGAGACGGGCAAAGGGCAGGCCCCGAATCTCCATCAGCGCCTTGCGGGTCTGAAGGATGGAGACGCCCTTGCCCATTTCGAGGAGCACGACACCTGACTGAAGTCCCATGTCGTGCTCGGACGGCTGTTACTTCGAAAGGTGGGAGATGGTGGAGGAGCCACACCTGTTGGTTTCGAACGACTTGAGCGCGGACCCCTTCAGAACGCGCACCGTGACCTTGATAGTCTTTGCACGCTTCGTACGAGCAGGCTTCTTCATGTTCGGCCTCCCTGAGTGAGTTCAAAGTGTCCTCGCTGGCCGCACTCCAAGTCAACGACAGGCGCGGAGGATGCATCGCCTCGCGTGTCAGAAAATTCTCTCCTGGATGGATAGGCGTCTCCAACAGGTGCGCGACAGCAAGCGCATGCCGGCAATCCACCCAGCAGGCCGCGCCTGTCCTCCAACTGGCCTCCTCATCCCCTCTGCTTCTGCCCGGCCCTGTTGACGCTGGAGCCCGAGGAGTCCCGCCCCATCCGGGTGGTCAGCTCCTCGGCTCCACACAGCTCCGAACGCGCCTTCCCCCTCATTGGGGAAGTGCCCCGGCAGGACTTTCCCGTCAGCCCCAGGGACTGACGGGAGCGAGGCCTTGCGCTCGCGGCCCAGAGGGCGGACTCAGGGCAGGAGGCAGGTGGGGCGCGAGAAGACGGCCCGCGCTGCGTCCACGCCGTCCGGAATGCTGGCCGCGCCCACGGTGAGGATGCCGGCGACCACCATGGCGGCCACCGTCTTGTTGCAGACGTCCTGCGAGGCCGCGCACGTCGCGCCGCACTGCGAAGGGAGGTTGGAAGGGCAGGGCCCGTGGCAGACGGTGCCTGCACAGTCGTAGTTGCTGGCGCCATGGGGGTAGCAGGCCCCGCCGTCCGAATCGAGCCAGGACGCGCACTGCAGCGCGGAGCCCGCTCCACGGTAGTAGTTCTGCTTGACATAGACGTGCGGGTCGCGGCGGCAGGTGCATCCGTCGTTGACGAAGCCCGACGGGCACACCGTGCAGCCCTTCGCGAGCGTGAGGCCACACAGGTCATGGCCAGGGCAGCGGCTGTTGTCCGCGGAAATCACCTGGCCGGGACGCCGGCAGGTGGTGCCGTCGTCCGTGTAGCCCGACTGGCACTGCTGGTAGCACCGGTCGGCCACGCCCACGTAGCCAGGCGCACAGGTGGGGTAGCACACAGCGCCCGAGCGCTCCTGCCCCGAGGGGCAGCGGTCCGGCGGCGAGCCCGCGCCCCGGTCGTAGCGCATCCGCCAGCAGAAGTCCTGGGGCGGCGAGCCGCGCTCCTCGACCTCCACGTTCCACTTCTGGTCGGCGACGTTGAGGCAATCCCACAGGATGATGCTCGTGCCGTTGGCGGTGTTGCCGCCCGTCGCGCTGATGCACCGTCCACCGAAACCCTGAAGCTGCCCCAGGCTGGTCCGCTTCCACTGCTGGGAGGCCTTTCCATCGATGCAGTCCGACATCACGATGGGCGTCCCCGCCGCGGGGTTGTTGTCCTTGACGGTGGCGCACTTGAAGTGGTCACCCATCAGGGTTCCATTATCCGCGAGCAGCCACTTCTGGTTCGGTCCGCCATGACAGTCCCAGAGAAGGACCGGCGTGCCGTTGGCGAACGCGCCGCCCGCCACGTCGAGACACTTGCCCCCAATGCCTACCGCAGGCTGGGTCCACCAGACGATGCCCTGCTCCGTCTGCGCGATGCCGTCCGCGGGCGTGGACATGGCGTCCGGCTCTACCGGGCCACACGCTACGGCTTGGAGGGTCAACAGCGCGAGCCCGAGCCCGAGAGCCCACGAGGGGCGGCCAGAAGGGATGGAAACAGGGGTGTCATGCATGGGGGCATCCTTGAATGAGCGTCTGGAAGGGATACGTCGACTGCCGCGCCACGTGCGCAGGCAGGTTCGTCCATTGGGTTTCAATGGCGTTGACGATGCGAATGCAGAACCGTGGCGCGAGGCCCGCGGTCCAGCCGCATCGGCGGTGCCCTCTAGAGCCGCTAAGGCAATAAATCAAGTTTAGCTTTCAATTCAAGCTGAGCTGGGATGGGGGGACTCCCCGCGAAAAGCCTCCTTCCGGCTTCGCTTCAACGGAGATGAACGGTCGTGGGCGGCAAGCCGAGGCGTGAAGGCTCGCGGACAAGCCAGGCCTTCATCCGTGAGCGTCACTTCAGGCCGGGCCGCTCCACCCTGTGGTGCAGCGCACGGACGCGCTCACGCAGCGCGAGCACGGCGAGGGCGATGGCATGGTTGTGGAGGTCCTCCGGGCGTGGCCACCACCTGAGCTTCCAAGTCACGGAGTCCGGCGGAAGGCGCAACGCCGATGCGTCTGCTGTCCCTGACCGGACCTATGTGACGCAGGTCCGCCCGCGGCGCGACTGGTTGGGGTATCGCGAGCCCGAGGAGCACGAGGTGCTCCTGGACTTCACGCGCGGGCGTCGCATCCAACCCTCAAGAGCTTGGAAGCGGAGGCCCGTCGAGCCTTGGGGGAGGCCCAGGAGGCGCGCGCTGTTCCTCCAGGCCTGAGGCCAATCCATACTTCACCGGGGCCTACAAGGACCTGGGGGACCACTGCATCGAGGCCTGGGACATGGGGGCGGCCTGGCCGTGCTGGGATGCGGCGAGGAACATCGCGCCGGGCCAGCACCTGCTGAAGGACGTGAGCGCGTTGGAGGAGATGCTGGCCGCCGCGCATCCCGAGTCCTTCTGGCCGCGTCACTGCGCCCCATGCGAGTACGGGCGCTGAGGGGCCCGCTCGGGACTGCCCGGCGGGCTCATCCCAGGCGAGACGCGCCCGGGTGGGGCACTGGGTTGCGGCGACACGGACCTCATTCCCCCAAATCGAGGTGGGGGCGCCGCTGCTTGATTTGAGTTCAAGCCGCGGAACCGCTTGCTCGTGTGCCCGACGGCAGTTGACGCGGTGAGGCGTGCGGATGATGGCCACGGCTTTTCGGGGCAACGAGGGCTCAGCGTGGACGCCAGACACCACGAGCAAGCGTCCGTCCGTGCGCTCTTGGAAGGCCTGGCAGGCGATTGATGGGGGAGGGAGTCGGGTCGTGTTTTTATGTTAAATCTTGATTTAATGATTTTGGTGCTGGAGCCTGAGCCGGCGTCGTGATGACGCCGTTCTTGAAAGCGACAGGTGTGATGATGAAGCGATGGGCCGCCCTGACGGGTGCGGTTCTCGCGGTGATGGTGGCGTCCGGCGCGGCCTGGGCCCGCGTGGAGCAGTCCGCGCCGCTGCCAGCGGCGATGACGCAGGCGCAGTTGCGTGTCGTGACGGCCAATCTTGATTTTCACCGTGACGAGGCGGCTCGCAGGGATTGGAACACGATTGGCCCCGAGGCTGACATCGTGTTCTTGCAGGAGGTGAAGTACGTCCGGATGCGCGACATCCTTGGAGACGGATGGGCGGTTCGTCAGGACACGTCGTCGGAGGACCGGCAGGGGAGCGCGGTTGTCATCCGCAAGTCCGCGGTGAAGCAAATCGGCGAGCTGCACCTGGTGAAGGGAGTGGACGCCAGCCCCTGTCCGGAGGGCGGCATCATGACCCGGTGGATTGCCAGGGTGGATGTGCAACTCCATAACAACCGCTGGATGCGTCTCGCGTCGCTGCACATGCCGCCCTTGCGCTGTCAGACGGGACCGGACAGCCCCTACGCCCGAATGGCGGACAGTGTGGTGGCATTCGCGAACCGCAGTGACAAGCTGCTCGTCCTGGGCGCGGATTGGAACAAGGTGGTGGACAGCGATCCGAACGACATTGGCGCGCGCACGGGCTTGAAGCCGCGCGGCCCGGACACCGGACTGCGCATCGACGGCTTCTACGTGTCCCCGGCCATCAGCACCCAGGGGCTCCAGTTCCTGCCGCAGACCGGTGACAACTCACACCGTCCGGTGAAGATGAACATCACCGTTCCGGCGCCGTAGTCGCATTCACAGGGTTCGCGTCAGCGCTCGGCGATGTCGTCCGCCCAGAGTGTGAGAGGGATTTTGTCGGGACAGTCCCTGCGTCCATGGCGCTGTGTGTGCGACAGGCTACAGTGCTCACATGTCCCGTGAAGAGAACGCGCGCTATCTTGAGTCAGTTCGTCAGCGTGGCACCAGCTTGCCCTGGAAGCGCTGGATGAAGCTGTGGCCGTTCCTGATCGCCGCGTACGCCATCTTCTATTTCATGTTCAATGGTGGGAAGGCGCCAGGGCCGCCCTCCTCGGAGGCGCTCGGTCGCGCCGGTTCGCAGGTGGGCTTCGCCTTGCTGTTCGGCGTCTTTCTCCTGGCGGGGCTCATGGCCTTCGTCTTCTGGAAGGCCCGGTCGGCACGGCGTAAGTCCACGGCGGCTTTTCTGCATCCTGACCCAAGCGCGCTGCTCGCTGTCTACGAACAGGTTCTCGCGCCGAGCAAGCGATTGCCGGATGGTGCCTATTACCTCGCGAACTCGCGTGCCCTGGCCCATGCTTTCTACGGTGACGCCGCCACCGCGCGCCGGGAGCTGTCGAGCGTCGACTGGGCGGGGCGTCCCCCCATCGTCCGAGCGATGGAACGCGCGAGCGAGGGGACCGTCCTGATGCTGTGCGAGAACGCGCCCGCGCAGGGGCTCGCGCTGGCGAGGGAATCCCTCTCCATGATTGACCTTCCCAGCCCGGTCATCGGTTCGGCTCAGGGACGCGCTTATTTCGAGGTGTGTGTGTGCATTGGCGAGGTGCTCACCGGCACGGCGAGCCCTGCCTCGCTCCAGGTGCTGGAGCAGCATCACGAGAAGACCCCACTGGCCATGGTCCGTCTGCTGAGTGCTTGGGGGCTCCGGGTTGCCTATACGCGTGCAGGTGACACGGCTCGCGCCGAGGCGATGCGCGAATTGCTCCAGCGAGAGGCGCCACACTGCGCTCCGCTTCATCGCGTCCCCGGGTGAGCCCCCGGACCGTTGCCCGTGTTCGCGTTCAGGGACGCACTGCCCCCGCTTGGACGCGCGCATGGCTTGGCTTCCGTGCTCGGTGCGAGACGACGCGAAGTGCCGGCCTCTCAGTCCGAGGCCGGCGCGGCGACTCACCCTGGCACGATGCCGTCGAACTCAATCAGTAGGGCAGGGGACGCAGGCGCCTTCACGATGAGCAGCGTGGTTGCTGGCTGCGATGCGAGCGTGCCTGTGCGGCGAGGAGCCGGGCCACTACCCCCGGCGTGCTGCGTTGGCTGCCATTGAGAACCCGGAAGCCTTCACGTTCCCCGAGCGCCAGGACTGAGGTCCGCGCCCGCCGGGCTCCCCGGCCGGCTCAGGTCCGCACCGGCGCGGGGTACGGCGACGAGAGCCTCTGCTCAGAGCGCCTCTTCCGTACCCTGAAGTACCGGCCTTCCTTCCCCGACAAGCCCTTCGCTTCCCTTGTCGAGGTGCGTGGTTGGGCCGCCTCCTTCGTCGCTGGGTGCAACGGTCAGCACCGCCGCAGTGTCCTGTGCTTCGTCACCCCGGACGAGCGCCACTTTGGCCGCGAACAGCAGGTGCTGGCAGCGCGCCGGGCTCTACCAGCGCGCTCGCCGTCCCATGGGCAGCACGGGACCAAGGAGGGAGAGGGCGGAAAGGTGGCGCATGGAGGACTTCAGGCGCTACCGGCGGCGCGGCCCCGCCAACGACAGAGATGCGCGCGGCATCGCCCACCTCCACCCAGACCCTGAAATCGGAGGGTCGGTGAGGGGGATGTCAGGGGCGGAGCGTTATGTATTTCGAAGCGCTTTTCTCGCACCGGTGTGCCCGGGAAGAGGGGTCTGCATGGCCGCGACCAAACTGGGGCTGTACGAACTGCTCGCGCCGCAGTTCGCCATTCCCTTCCCCGACTTCATCGATGAGTACCTCTCCGTCCTCGGAGTGGACTCGCTCCAGGCCACCTATGACGACACGGCCGTCGTCTACACCGGCACGCTCAGCGTCATGGGCGACGCGGGGGCCCTCCCCAAGCGCGAGCACCGCGCGCCCTCCGGCGAGGTCTTCACCTGGGACGCGCTCACCATTCCCTTCCGGCTCACGGTGCCGCGCAACACGGCCTCGCAGGACCTGCAGGCCGCCGTCGACGAGGTCGACGACGCGGGCCAGGACCTCATCGCCGCCAACCTGGATCCAGCGCTCGTCCGTGACGGGCGGACGATGCGCAACCTGAACAGCCTGGTGGACCGGCTCGGGCCGGTGCCCACGCAGGGCGCGCCGCTGGCGGCCGGGGCCACCACCGACGCGCTGGGGACCGCGTTCCGGCTGGAGCTGATGATGCCGGAGCTCTCCTTCCACCTGGGCAAGGCCTGGAAGCCCGGCGTGTACCAGGACCACCGCATCATCATCGACCCGGCCAACCCGGACGGGGACGTGCGCTTCGTCCTCCCCAAGGTGGTGTTCGAGTACCAGCAGGACCAGGGCTACGCGACGGCCCCCCGCTTCCGCATGAAGTCCTGGGGCAGCGGCGGCTTCGACGCTCCTTCGGACATGGGAGTGGGCGAGCTCATCCGCATGGAGCCGCCCATCGCCATGCACGAGAGCGGGCGCTTCGCCTTTGGCGTGGACCAGGTGCTGCTGGACCTGAGCCAGGACTCCACGCCCCCGCAGATTCTCGAGTACTTCGGCACCGACGAGACCTGGACGGGCCTGTTCATCAAGGCCATCCGCGTCTACTACACCGACGAGGCCAAGCAGTGGGGCTTCACCTTCGGCGTCGACAACGCGCTCATCTCCTTCCAGGGCGAGGTCTCCTTCGACGCCTTCGTGGACGTGGTGCACCAGGCCGACTTCCGCATGTCGGTGCTGCTGCTGGACGGCGCCACCTCCATCGACTACCAGCCCGGCATCCAGGCCGACTCGGAGGCTGAGTGCGTCTCCGGCAACGCGGTGGTGCCCGAGGACGCCTACATCCAGGTGTCCGCCCTGGGCGGGGTGCCCGGCTTCACCGTGTCCATCTCCTACGCGGGCACGCCGCTGCCGTGGGACGCCGCGAAGGGGCGGGCCCAGCTCACCGACGGCCTGCCGAACACGGGCGAGCTGGTGGTGGCGATGACGGACTCCTCCAAGCCCGCGCCCCGCACGCGCTACCAGAAGACGGCCCTGGTGCTGACGCCGTCCGCACAGCAGCCGCAGTTGCCCGCCCCGGGCACGCCGGTGAAGCACTCGGCGATGTGGGACCCGGACGCCATTCCCCCGGACGTCACCGTCACCTTCGTGCCGGCCATCACCGGCATCACCGAGACGCTCACCATCTCCGCGCCCCGGCACAACATCCTCCGGGATGGCGTCACCGTCACCGTCACGGACACGGCGACGAACAAGCCGGTCATCGGCCCGAAGAAGTTCTACGTCCCCACCATCCCCATCGACGTGCCCGAAGGCGCCGAGTTCGACGTGGAACTGGAGCTGGCGCAGGTGGACGCGAAGCGGGAGTACTTCCACCTCCTCTACGACTACGACCGGCCCTTCGAGGATGAGTACCCGGGCATCGTCCCCGCCTACGTGGGCGGCTTCGGCGCGTCACCGCCGGACAAGGCGGACCCGTTCTTCATGGGCAGCAAGGTGCCCACGCCGGCCTGGCCCCTGCCGCCCGCGGGCGCCGCGGCGGGCTCGCCCCCGTCCCCCGGCCAGACGGGCCCGGAGGCCCTGCGGGCCTGGCTGTGGCACCGAGTGCCCGAGCTGAACGGCAAGCGGACCGTCTACGTGGACGGCTACGCCAGCACCGAGGGCCACTCCTGGACCGAGACGCACAACTTCAAGCTCTCCGTGCGAAGGCTCGCCGTCGCCTACGCGGCGGTGGACGACTACAACGCGAAGTACCCCGGCGCTCCGGTGGAGATCGCCAACCGCAAGGTGCTCCAGCCACCGGCAGGGGACGTGGACACGGTGGCGCATGGCGAGCTTCTGGCCAAGGCGGGCCAGAAGCTGCACGGCGGCTCGGACACGGAGACGGACCCCGCCGTCTACCCTCCCGGGGAGCTGAGCGGTAAGGGCCGCGAAGGCAACATCCACGACCGCGTGGTGCTGCTGCGCGCCGACGGGGTGGGCGGGGCTTCCGCGGCCACGGCGACAGGCACCCTCAAGCGCGACGCGTCCCAGCCCATCATCGTCCCACAGCCCAAGGAGCCGCCGCCGTATCCGACGTCCAACGCGCCACCTGACGTGTTCCGCCGCATGAGCGTGCGCGTGCGCGTGGAGCGCAACACCCTCATCCTGGCCCAGGTCGAGGGTGAGCTGGACTTCGAGACCACGCTGGAGCGCAAGGTCCGCGAGCAGCCGATTCAAGGCGACAACGCGCCTCAGAAGCCCCTCTTCAACAACCCCGGCGACGGCATCACCGAGTTCACCTTCACCTATACGTACGACCCGTCCACGCACTACCGCATGGAGAGCCTGCGCATCCACGCCGCGCAGGAGGACCTGGACGGCGTGCTGCCGCCCATCGTCCTGGACCCGAACGAGGCCGGCTACCGGTGGAAGAACATGCTGGGGGCGATGATGCTGCTGTCGCCCATCCTGTCCAAGGCGACGGGCACGGCGGAGCTGGACCAGCCCGAGGACTGGGCGGGCATGGCCGCCTCGTGGGGCGTGCCGGCGCTGCTGGGGGGGCTGGACGTCATCCAGACGAAGAAGCTCACCCTCTACGGCGGTGAGCTGAAGGCCCGCCAGTACGCGCCGCCGGGGCAGGACGTCCACTTCTCCGACGCCGCGGTGCTGTTCGACTACGCGGTGGACTTCGGCGTCGACTTCAAGGTCGTGAAGGTGAAGTCCAGCAAGCCGCTGCGCGTGCGCTACAAGGCGGTGGGCTTCAACCTCCACGTGCCGCTGAACGGCGACGCCTGGCAGTACCAGCCCATCTTCGACCCGTCCAAGGGCTACGAGCTGGACCTGGACGACCCGAGCCTCTTCGAGGTGGACGGGCTCCTGGGAGACCTCATCAAGGTGCTGGGGGCGCGGGTGGCCCGCTACAACCCGCTCACCCTCGAGGTGGACCTGGGGCTCAACATCGACCTGGGCGTCGTCACCGTGGACGAGCTCAAGGTGAAGTGGCCCATCGCCGACCCGGGACCGGGGATGCCCAGCATCCTCCCCGCCGGGGTGAAGGTGGACGTGCCGGGCACGCTGAAGGGCAACGGCCGGCTGCACCTGCTGGACAACGGCTTCGAGGGCTCGCTGGACGTCACCCTGGTGCCGCTCAAGGTGCGAATCGCCGCCAGCCTGGGCGTGCAGCAGGTGCCGGCGACCGCGCCGCCCGCCGAGCGCGTCACCGCCGTCTTCGTCGGGCTCACCGTGGAGTTCCCCTCGCCCATCATCCTGGGCGCCACCGGCCTGGGCATCTACGGGTTTCAGGGCCTGTTCGCCATGCACTACAAGCGGCTGGAGGAGCCGCGCCAGCCGGGAGACCCGGTGGGCCCGGCGCTCCGCTGGCTGGAGAAGGCCGAGGGCGAGCCGGCCCGGCTGGTCAACTCCAGCAACGAGCCGCTCTGGGGGACGGAGAAGGACCGGTGGAGCTTCGGGGTGGGCGCCATCCTCGGCACGCTGGACGGGGGCTTCCTCACCAACCTGCGCGGCATGTTCATGCTGGAGCTGCCCGGGCCCCGCATCCTCATCGCCGTGAAGATGACGGTCATCTCCAAGCTGCCGGGGGACCTGAAGGGCGACGTCACCACGGGCCTGCTGGGCGTGCTCGACCTGGACTTCAACCTGGGGCAGATCACCCTGGGCGTCATCATCGACTTCTCGGTGAAGGAGTTGATTCAGATCAAGCTGCCCATCGAGCTGTTCTTCAGCTGGAACAAGCCGGACCAGTGGCATCTGTACGTCGGCACCCTCCAGCAGCCTGCCAAGGCGGAGATCCTCGGCATCATCCGCGGTGGCGGCTACTTCATGATCGCCGGGGACGAGATTCCCGGCTTCCCGGTGGGTGGCGGGGATGAAATCACGCTGGACGGTGTCGCCGTGGCGGCGGGCATCTTCGCCAGCATGGTGTGGGGCTCCAAGCCGATTGGCCTCTACCTGGAGCTGTCCGCCCGCGCCGACGTGGGCTTCTCGTTCGACCCGTTCTTCATGGTGGGCCTGTTCCGCCTGACGGGCGAGCTGAACCTGTGGATCATCAGCATCGCCGCGTCCGCCGCGCTCACCATCAAGGCGCCCCCCGCGTGGTTCCGCGGCGAGGTGTGCGGCAAGTTGCATCTGCTGTTCTTCGAGATTGAAGGCTGCGTGGACGTGGAGTTCGGCGGCTCGGAGCCGGACACCGAGGGCTTCCCGGACTTCCTCAACGGCGTGTACCTGCAGAGCTTCGCGCCCGTCATCACGGCGGGGCAGGGTGGCGAGCGGCCCATCGACGCCAGCCTGGGCAACGCGGTGCGGGGCACGCCTTCGGGCAACATCGACGGCGACGAGCCCCCGGCCGGCTCCGAGGGGAGCATGCCGGTGGTGCCCATCGACAGCATCCCGGTGCTGCAGATGCTGTGCTCTCCGCGGGTGGGCGCCACCAACGAGGTGTGGATGGACGCGGCCAACCAGGCCCCCGTCCCGCGCGAGCCGACCGCCACCTTCACCGAGGCCCTGCCCATCTCCCCCGCGCTCCACGCGAAGGACGGCTACCTCACGCTGGGCTCGCTCAAGTGCCGCTTCCGCCTCAAGCGCTTGTCGCTGTGGCGCCGCAAGGCAGGCACGGCTGACGCCTTCGTGGCGGAGAGCTACGGCGGGGAGGCGCCGCCCGCGGTGTGGCGCTTCGAGAAGCAGGCCCGCAACGACAAGCCCGACAAGCGGGTGGACCTGGCGCTGGGCAGCCGCACGCCGTCGCCCACGCCGCGCGCCCTGGAGCGCTCCACGGAGCTGGAGACGCTGGTGGAGTCGAGCTGGAAGTCCACCTGCACGCCAGCCGCGCCGCCCGCGTGCGTGCTGTGGACCTTCTGCGACAAGCCGCTGGGCCCCTCCGGCAAGGGATGGGATTTGGAGGGCACGCCGCTGCCGGACCCGCCGGGCACGGAGCGCGAGACGCCTCCGCCCACGGGGATGTACGTGGGCGAGCTCATCCTCACTCCGCAGGAGCAGGTCATCGCCACCGTGGCCGAGGAGTATGGGGACCCGTTCCCCGCGCCCGCCAAGGTCGTTGGCCGGGTGCCCAGTCGGAGCGCGAGGTGGAGCGCCTGCGCTGTGCCCGGGGCCTGCAGCTGCCGCGCCTCTTCGACAAGACAGCGCATGCGCCGTCCACGTTCCCCAAGCCGCCTGCGTACAACCAGGTGATGCTGGCGCTCCAGCAGAAGCTGTGGGTCAACCTGCACACGGGGCTGGCCAATCAGGTCCGCCTGCTGCTGCTGGCGGACGCCCACTGGAACGAAGGCGTCTTCGAGGTGCGCCAGCTGGACAACAAGGGCGTGCTGCTGAAGACCACCGCGCTCAACCTGGCCGCGCCCCAGGTGCTGGCCAGCGCCGCGGACCTGCCGGCCCCGTGGAGGGACCCGGCGCTGCCGTGGGCCCAGGAGGTCACCCCCGTCTACGACTTCTTCACGAGCGGCAAGCCCGAGTTCGCCTTCATGAGCCGGCTGCTGCTCACCCTCGAGCCGGAGCCTCGCTGCGCCATCGTCCAGCTGCGCTGCAAGCCGGTGCTGTCCGTCACGCAGAAGGAGTACACGCTGGTGGTGGGCGCGGTGGAGGTCTGCTCGCTGGCCGAGGAGCAGCGCTTCAAGTTCGAGTCCTCCAAGAAGGAGACGAAGAAGGAGACCCTCCAGGACTACGTGGAGGAGGGCGAGGCGGTGGCGCTGCTCACCCCTGGCTCCGAGTACCGCCTGGACGTGGAGTACGAGGCCAACGGTGTCTCCACCATCGAGGTGGGCCCCGGCGTCGAGCCGTACGAGCAGGTGACGGACCTGACGGCCTACAAGCGCTCGTTCTTCTTCCGCACCGACTCGCACCTGCCCAGCCGGCTGGACCCCTATGTCATGGGGCTCAACCCGGACACGGGCGACGCGTTCCACTTCTACGACGAGCCGGTGATGGTGGTGTTCAACGACGTCTCCACCCTCCCCATGCTGGCCGCGTACAACGCGAAGCTGCAGTACCGCCTCCGCGGGGCGGACGGCCGGGCGGTGATGCCGCCGCTGCAGGACGAGGGCGGCAATCCCTTCCCGCAGCCCCAGGACCCGGAGACGTCCGTCGACGTGGACATCGCGCCGTTCTCGGGTGAGAAGGCCGCGGACTTCGGCTCGCCCTACTACGACACGCTGCTGGAGACGCTGCCCGACCTGCCGTGCATCAACGCGTCCGGCACCAGCAAGGCGCAGACGTACGTGAAGCTCGCCGCGCAGCTGGCGCCGCTGATGGGCTACACCTTCGAGCTGCTGCCGGTGGCCATCGACGAGGGCACGCCGGTGCAGATCAAGCCGGTGGAGGGAGCCCAGGGCGAGCTGCCCTTCTTCCGGCGCTCGTTCAAGACGGGCCGATACGCGGACCTGCACGCCTTCGCCGAGGACGTGCGCGGCGCGCGGGTGCGGCACAAGGTGCTGGGCTCCGCCATCCACCTGCCGGGAATGTCCGGCGCACGCACGGAGGAGGAGGTCCTCGGCGCGCTGATGGCGGCCGGCGAGCAAGCCCTGCCGGCGCCCGGGGAGAACACCCTCACCGTCTACTGGGTGGGGGACCAGCCGCACGCGGTGCTCATCGACACGGTGGAGCCGCACTGGCGCACCCGCCAGGAGCCGCAGCTCGTCACGGTGCAGGACGCGGACGACTACACCTATGACCCGAACTTCAAGCGGGTGGAGATGCGCACCCGGCCGGCCCTGGAGCTGACGTCGCCGAGCGGCCACATCCAGCGCTTCATCCACACGACGGGAGGCGCGCGCACGGTGGCCTTCTTCGACCCGGCGATGCTGCCCCCGCCGGGCCAGCCCGGTTCCACCTTCACCCTGCGGCTCAACCGTCCCGCCAGCAGCCTGTACGCGGACCTGCTGCCGCAGGACGGCGCGGACCTGCTCACCCTTCAGCTCACCGCCACCCCACCGTGGGAGGACGACCTTGATTACTGATTCCACGCGGGAGGAGCGCCATGGCTAGAACCGTCTGGTCCCGGGGCCTGATGCTGCACGCCGGCCCCTTGAGCGAAGCGGACCGCCAGGGCCGCCAGGAGCTGGTCAAGCAGCGCCTCCACATCACGTACCCCACCGGGCCCTCGGTGGCGTTGCGGTGGATGTCGCGGCCGCTGCTGGGCTTTCCGCGCCGTCCGTTCCAGGTCTACCGGCGGCTGCGCACGGGGGACGACCTCAACCTGTACGGCCAGCTGCTGGCGGTGGGCGCCTTCGCCGTGCCGGCCAACACGAAGTGGACGTGGGGCAGCAACACCATGTTCGACGTGGCGCTCCGGGTCACCCTGGCTGCGGGCAACACGCTGACGGTGGTGGCGCGAGACACGTACGGCGAGCCCCTGCCCGGCCAGCGCATCACGTTCAGCGGGTCTGGCTGGGGGCGCTTCCGGGCGCACGGCATCGCCAGCCTGGGCTTCAGCGGCGTGGGCACGGTGAACACGCTGGTGGGCATTCCCCAGGAGACGCTGGTGAACCTGCCCACCTGGAACCAGCCCATCCAGGTGGTGGGGCTGCCCTACAAGGCGGGCGAGGCGGCCGCGCCCGTCTATGATGGCGCCGTCCCCCAGGGCTACGCGCCCGCGAACATGACGGGGTACAACGCCGCGCAGTTCCGGCTGGAGATCGCCGCGCTGATGCAGGTGGACCCGCCGCCGGTTCCCGGCGTGGTGGTGTCTCCGGCCTGGCCCGCGCCGGACCCGGTGCTCTTCCTCCAGGAGATGGTGAATGGCCGCGCGGGCTCGGGCGGGCGCTCCTTCTTCCGGGCGGTGCGCGCATGCCTGTCACAGACGGTGGACAGCGACCCGACGCGGCAGCAGCGCGACTTCGTCGTCACCCACGCGTTGGACGGCTCGCCCAGGTGGGACAGAACGCGCCTCCCGAAGGCACGACGACGTTCCGCCTGCCGGTGGTGGGCACGTCGATGATGAACGTGGCCACCGACAGCTTCGCGGCCACCGGGCTGGGGTACGGCACCATCGACCTCCCGCCCCCGGCCACCGTGTCCGCGCCCAAGGGCGGCGGGCTGAACCTGCCGCTGCCCGCCTCGTACGTGCGGCCCACGGGCATGGTGGACCTTCCCCACGACTACATGGTGGTCGCGCCCTTCCACGTGCTGGCCGAGGCGGTGGGCACCCATGTGGCGTGGGACGTGGAGCTGGCCGCCATCGCCGAGGTGCGCCCGGAGCCCGTGCCCGCGCAGTCCCTGTCCGCCTCGCTGCTGTCGCGCGACAGGCCGCCGTCGCGGGACACGCAGGCCTACGAGTCCCGCCGGCTCGAGTGGCTGCCGTCGCTCCTGCCTCAGTCCTATGGCCTGGTCGCGGAGCGGGCGGGCGCCACGCCCGTCATCCTCAACGTGCCTCGCCTGGGCGGCAAGGGCTACCAGCCCTATGTGCCCGCTCGGCCAGGGACGGTGGAGGGCGTGGTGATGCCCGGCACCCGTGCGCACTACGTGGACCGGCACGGCCGGCAGCCCTTCAGCGGCAGCAACACCACGCGCTACTTCGTCATCGGCACGGATGTCTTCGGCCGCTGGTCCACCACCTGGACGCAGGCGTCCTTCAGCTCCACCGCGGACGCGGTGGCCCGGCCCGGCGTGGACAAGGTGATGTTCGAGCCCGACCCGGGGGAGACCGGCGCCACCATTCACGGCAGGTGGGTGGTGGACTTCGCCTGGGACTGGGGGGACCGCAGCCCACACACCCTCGAAATCACCGGGCGCTTCTTCCCCGGCGAGGGCGTGGCCCCGGACCCCGCGCCGCCCACGGGCTTCGCGCTGACGCCGGCGGGCGCGGGGACGCCGGTGCACGTGCGCTTCGACGCCGCCCAGCAGCCCTACCTCGCCAGCGCCGCCCACGCGGGGCATGGCAGCGTGCAGGTGCTGGGGGCGGTGTCGGACGGCAACTCGGACGTGCGGCGCTACCGGCTCATCCTGGACGGCGGCGCGGTGGACTTCACCGCGTCCGAGAAGAAGGTGGGCTATGCCGCCTATGCGCGCGGCAGCGAGGCGATGCGCCCCGCGCCTCCCGCGCCCGGCGCGTGGAGCACGTCGGTGGGGCCTCGCGTCACGTACGTCTTCGACCCCACGCCGCCCGCCGTGGGGCTGACGCCGCCGCAGGTGAAGTGGACGTCGCTGCCGGACGTCACCGGTAAGGCCCGCGCCCGGCTGACGTGGGAGGGGGACCCGGCCGCGGATGGCTACATCGTTTGGATGGCCACCGAGTCCGCGCTGGCGAAGAAGGCCAACCTGGCCATGCCCGAGGGCATCCAGGCGCGCGCGCTGCTGCTCAAGGAAGCCGTGAGCAAAGCGGCCCTGTCCGGCGACGAGGACTCCATCCGCGTCTTCACCCGCCTCAACGAGAAGCCCCTGAAGGCGACGGAGTTCGAGGCGGACCTGCCGGGCGCGTCGGAAATGCTCTTCCTCTATCGCTTCTCCGCGGTGTCGAAGACGGGCGTGGAGTCCACGCGCTCGTCGGAGATGTACGCGGTGGGCGTGCCGGAGCGGGTGCAGCCGGGCCAGCCGGTGCTGATGGCGCGCTCGGAGCCGGGGGGCATCCGGCTCACCGTGCACCCCGGACCCGGGCCCGAGGCAGACGGCTTCCGGCTCCACCGCGTCCGCCGCGAGGTGCAGGCCCGGGACGTGGGGCTGATGGGGCCCGCGGCGTATGGCCACACCGCGCCACAATGGCAGACGGAGCTGGTGCCGCAGTCCCTGGGCAGCGCGGAGCTGGTGGAGACGCGGGTGCTGTTGGACGCGCAGGCACCGTCCTGGTTTCCGTTCTACTACCGGGCGCAGGCGCTGGGCGGCATGCAGCCCGACGACCCGGTGATGCATGGGCGCTACCCGGGCGAGTCCGAGGCGTCCAGCGTGGTGGAGGTGTTCCACACGCCGCCGGCCCCGCCGTCGCTCGACTTCCTGGGGAACACCTGGGTGGACGCGAACGACCGCGTCAACATGCTCACCTTCCAGACGGACCTGCCACACCGGCTGTCGCCCCTGGGCGTGGCCCTCATCGAGCTGTACCAGACGGGCGTGTCGGCCCGGGGCGCGCCCACGCGGAACCGGGTGCTCCAGGCGAAGACGCACGAGCTGGCGGCGCAGGGGGCGTTCCCCAATCCCGACGTCATGGTGGCGGGCGTCATGCAGTCGGGGCACCTGCTGCACTTCTTCCGCAGCCCGAACAACGCCTTCCCCGCGCAGTACCGGCTGTACGTGAAGCTGCTGGGAAAGACGGAGATGGTGACGGACCCGCAGACGCAGCAGTCGTACCCGCGGCCCATCTGGGGTTCGCCCTTCGTGCTGCGATTGGTGGATCCGCTGGGGCGGGCCACGGAAGTGCCCATCGCGCAGCTGTTCAACGGGCCGTAAGGAGAGGGGCCACGCCATGACCATCGTGATGAACGTCCTGAGCAAGCTGGGGATGCAAGCCTTTGGCCTGGCCATGCCCCGCATCGCCTGGAGCCCCTGGGTGGATGGGGTCACCGTCACATCCTCGGAGGACCCCAACGGGCAGCCCCCCCTCACCCTGCGAGGCCTGGTGCAGGGCACCAACACCCCGGCGACCTGGATTGCCATGATGGCGGGGACGATGCGGCAGGTGGACACCACGGCGAACCTGCCCCTGGGCGTGCCGCTGGTGCGCGCGGACGGGACGCCGGAGCAGGGCACGGGGGTGCTCGTCACGCTCTTCCCGCAGCTCTACGCGCGCCTGTCCCGCCTGTACTGCGAGCTGCTGGAGACGCCCGCGGTGCCAGGCAACCCGGTGAACCCGCGCGGCGTGCCGGTGCGCCCGGTGCCGAAGTACTTCTTCTATGCCGCGCAGGACATGACGCCCAACCTGGCGCTCAAGCTCAACGGCGGGGTGAACCCGGGGGACGAGCTGGGCCAGTACGAGGACCTGCGCATCTACGACGTGCACGGGCAGCCCATCGACCCGCTGGCGGTGTTCTCCGCGCTCAACATCCTCCTGGCGTACCACCCGTCGCTGATGTGGCTGCCGCTGCTGATAGTGGCCCCTCCCGCGCAGAACCTGTTGGGAGGCCTGGCCCAGGTCCTCTCCCAGGGAAACCCGAACCGGGTGCGGCTGCGGCTGTGCGGCCCGGAGGGCCAGCCCCACTCAGGCGCGGGCCTGGGAGGCGTTGGCGCGGTGGATGTCGCCACCGGCCTGTGCGACTTGACGAACGGACTTGGAGGCACCGTCACCCGGAACGGGGGCCAGCCCGCCTCGCTGGTGCTGGGCTCGCCGCACCGGGGCACGTTGGGGGCGGCCTTCACGCCGCCCACGCCGCTTCCGGACCTGTCAGGCGTCATCACCGGCGCTCAGCCGGGACCACGCCCGGCCATGTTCCGCGACTTCTTCACGGTGCGGGTGATGGACCTGGACGCGTTCCTGCTCGGCACGCCGGACCCGGACTTCGCGCGCGCCAACGGCGTGGCGCTGGAGCAGCGCCCGGCGGTGCGCATGGCGGAGACGCTCACCCCGCTGCCGGACGGCAACGACGTGCTGGGCGCGGCGCAAGCGGTGCTGGCGGGGCGCCCCCCAACAGTCAGTTCCAGTGCGTGGCCCAGGCCCTGGACGACACCTTCACCGTGCCCGCCGTGGTGGGCGCGGGCTCGAAGTGGCCCGCCTTCGCGCCGCAGCCGACGACCGGGCCCGGGGCGCTGCCGCCCGACTACCTCACCACGCGGAGCTTCTCTGAAACCGCGGCGTACATCACCGTGCAGGGGACGACCACGCCGGACGTGCTGCTGACGCTGAACAACCTGGAGCCGGGCACGGCGGTGCACGTCTTCCCCCGGAAGTTCTCCGGGGACGCGGTGGTGACGCGGGGCGACGGGGCGGGCGCGGTGGTGGCCGCGAATCAGACGTCCGTGTCGCTCGTGCTGAAGGACCCCTTCGGTCTGGTGAGCCTGGATGGGACGGTGAAGAGCATCCCGGCCAACGCGGTACTGCGCTACGACCTGGCGCTCGTCAGCGACCAGTTGATGAATGGCGCGCCGGTGGCCCGCATCTTCGGCAACCAGGACGTGAGCCTCGTCTCCAGCAACACCGTGCCTGACACCAACCTGCCCGTGGCGCCGGTGGCCAACGCCTTGGGCCTGGCCGGTGTGTACAAGAGCACGTGCAGCGCCCGGGTGCTGGGGCTGACGCCGCCGGGTGCCAGCAGCGCGCTGGACCTGCTCTGGGGCCTGGTGGGCGTGGAGGCGGAGAACCCGGGCGCGCCAGGGCCCGTGGGGCGTGAGCCCCCGCGTTTTCCCACCATGGCGTGCCGGGACCTGGTGGTGTCCAACTTCACCAGCGCCGTCATCTCCGGAGGCCGGCTCACGCCGGAGACGCTGTCCGCGCAGTCGCGCCTGGGCTCGCCGGGCGGGCGGGGCGGGCGCGAGGTCCAGTCCGTCGGCGTGTCCACCGCGGGCGGGTTGCTGAGGCATGACCTGACGGTGCTGGGGCTGCGGCGCACGCGGTTCCTCCCGACGGGGCTGTTCGTGCTCTTCGGGCAGGTCTGGGATGCGCCCGCGGCGCCCGCGGCCGGCACCTTCGCGGGCGCGGTGCTCCAGAACACCGCGCCGCTGGCCGAGATGCCGGGCCTGTACTTCCTCAAGGACGAGATGGGCGACTACGCCACGGCGCGGGCCGGGTGGACGAACCCCGCCAACAACTTCTCGGACCTGGTGGACTGGATCGACACCCGGCTGCAGGGGAAGACCGTCACGGTGGACGGCAACGACATCGAGGTGGCGGCCCCCACGCGGCAGATGCTGACGGACATCCGCGATGAGGTGAATCAGGCCGTCACCGACCTGAACCTGCCCGTGGCCACGGCCAACCTGCGCAAGCAGCGGCTGTTCCAGGAACTGGACCGGCGCGTGGTGACGGCGGTGCACGGGCGGCGCGACACCGAGTGGGCGCTGCGGGCGGCGCTGGGCCGGGCGCGGCGGTTCGTCTACATCGAGACGCCGGGCCTGGGCACCACCCGCCTGGTGCAGGGCACCCAGACGCCCGCGCCCGAGGACCTCTTCAGTGTGTTGCTGGCGCGGATGATGGAGGTGCCGACGCTGCAGGTGGTGCTGTGCACGCCGAGGCAGACGGACTACCCGCCCCGGTTCCAGAACTTCATCGACTACGAGATGAAGGACCGCCAGGCGCGGCTGGACTCGCTGCCGGCGGACCGCAAGCGCGTCTTCCACCCCATGGGCTTTCCTGGCCGTCCGAGCCGGCTGGCGACGACGAGCGTCATCGTGGACGACACCTGGGCGCTGGTGGGCTCCAGCACGCTGCGCCGCCGCGGGCTGACGTTCGACGCCAGCAGCGACCTGGTCTTCACCGACACGGTGTACGAGCAGGACGTGTGCCCCTCCATCGCGAACTTCCGCCGGACGCTGATGGCCCGGAGGCTGGGCATCCCCGCCACGGAGGGCAACATGGCCCACCCCGGCTTCGTGCGCCTGGGAGACCTGTCCACCGCGTTCGACGTGGTGTCGGAGGTGCTGGAGACCGGCGGGGGCGGCTTCGTGGAGCCGCTCAAGCGCACCGCTGACGCGGCGCCCATCACCGACGCGCTCCTGCGCCAGGCCAACCCGGATGGCAAGGCGGTGGCCGAGGAGACGCCCCTGTGGGCGGAGCTCTTCGCCATCGAGTTCATGTCCTGAGCGGGGGAGGTGTGGGGGCCAGCGACGGGGGTGTGTCTTGACGGCGCGGCGGGGCTGCCCAGCCTCACGCGCCCCATGCTTGTCCTCCGTGGTTCCGTCACATTCTCGCGCTTCCGGGCTGAACCGGCGAAGGAAGCGCCATCCGATTTGCGCCCATGTACGCCACGCGAAGCCGTCGGGTGAAGACGGACAAGCGGGACATGGATTCGATGCGTTGTGTCTCGTCGCCGAAGCACTACTCGCCCACCAGCTTGCCGTGACGAAGCACCACCAACGCGGAGGACCCCGCGTCCTCGGCCGCCTTCATGAAGGTCGCGAGCTCGGGCTCCGAGAGCCCCGCCTCGGCGGGGGGCTCCTTCTCCAGTCCCGCACCCATGTTGCCTGAGCACTGAGTCGAACTGACCGGCCTCCATCGCCCTATCCGCTCGTTGTAGCGCCTCACGGAACTGGGCTTCGGGATCCGCTGGCGCGGGTGGCGCCGTGGAAATCGGAGTCGCGGCGGGAGCGGTCACCTGTTGCGCGTGGGAACAGGTCAGCGCGGAGCAGCGTGGAAGAAAGAGGCGGTATCACATGCGTGGTCCAAGGGGCGTTGTCGGAACATGCCCAACGCCCCTGGACCACCGATATTGCATGGCTCGCCCGGCAGAGCGAGGAACGAAGCGGCGCCCCTCAAGCGCGTCGGGCCCCTGCTCGCAGGCCATCAAGCCGCAGGCTCACGAAGTGCGTGGGGCGCGCCGCTCGTACCTGACATCGCCAGGCTCACCCACCTTCCAAGGGCCGGGCGAAAGAAGGACCCGCTGCCCAGGAGGGAACTCCCTTGGGACGAGCCGTGGCGCTCAGCGCCACCTCACGCGCCAATAACGATGGAGGGGTCGAAGTAGAAGTACTCGATGTTCTCCCCGTCCCGCGTCAGGCCGAACACCACTCCGTACACGAGCTCACCGCTCACGATCGTGCTCGCATTGAACGTGACGTAGGGGATGTAGCTGCGCGTCATGCTCGCCGTGAGATCCTCGTCGATGAGTGGGTTGGTGGCCCAATTGGACCAGGAAGTCGGCGCCGGCTGCCATTGCGTGTCGTTATCGCTGTACGCGACGAAGTCCGGCACCGGGCCCGGATCCATGTCGAAGTTGGGGATGTCGATGGGCCGCTTCGAGGAATCCTTCATGTATGCGACCGTGAGCGTGTCCTTGTTGAACGTGTGCACGATGATGCCATTGGGCGCGACCTTCACGGACGTGAGGTGGTTCTTCTCCTCCGTGTAGATACGGATGTTCTCCCCCTTCTTGACGGGAACCTTGTAGTCGGGGCCCTCGGGGTTGTCGTTCAGGAGGAACGGCGGATGTCCAACCGCGACTGCCGTGGCAACGGAGGTCCCGCCCTTCGGGAGCGCACTGGAATCAATCAGGTAGACGATCTTCGCCATGGAAGCACCAATCCTTCATGTGGTTGAGGTGTGGCACTGCTGAACCCTCACATCGGGTTCACGGTCAGGAGTTCATCCTGCCTGACAAGCGTCAGAGCAACGCGCATGCCAGTGATTGCGCATCCACTGCTTCCTCTGAAGCCGGCATCGAAGGGGAGGCGGCGCCATGTGTCTGACGCGTCAGGCGCGACCGCCAGCGTTCCGCGCTTTACGTGAGAGTCATTGTGCCGTGCAGGCACGGCTTTGTCGCAATCGCAGACGCAAATCCGCACCCATTCCAGCAGCAGCACATGGAATTGTCGGGGCGAATGGACCCGCCCCATCCGGTCGCCATGTCCCGCGACGAGGACAGGGGGCTCGACGAGGCGCGGCGAGATGCCTGCGTAGTTGGAACCCCTGAGGCCCAGGTCCCAGCGGAACGCCCTTCACGAGGGATGTGGCTCGCGAGTCCGCACGAGCAGCCCGCCGAGCGACATCCTCAGTCATGACCTGTCAGGTGATGGGCCCCTGCTTCTCGCGCGACATGGACGAACGCGAGGCGCAGCTGACACGTCACGTGCGCCATCAACGCGTCAGGCCTTCAGACGTAGAGGCAACTGCGCGGTGATGCTCCGGACGTTCCACGTTGGCTTTCCCACTCGGACGAGAGCGGCGCGCGGCCTCGGAGCAGGACCGCCGTGCACGGGACACCCCACGTCGCGGGTGGGTGCGAGCCCTCAAGACACGGAGGCCGAGACTCGCACCACGCACCGCACTCCGAAGGCGCGCGGGACCGAAGCCCGCGCGCCCTCCGTGGCTCAGCTCCTGCGGCGGCGGTACCCCAAACCCATCAGCTCCGGTCGCGCGGCGGCCGCCGCCGAACCACTGGTGCACTCCGCCTGCGCGGCGGCGTTGTCATCCGAGGAGATGCCTCCGGGCGGCGGCACGTTCGGCCAGGCGCTCCCCCAAGCAGGAGGTGAGGAGGCGAGGGGGGCACCTCAGGCAGCGGCCAGGAAGGAGCCGAAGAGGGAGAGGACGGCGCGTGTGAATTTTCGCAGAACGGGTGAGGAGGACCTTCGACTTCGACGTATGCGCCTGCGTGAGGTCTGGAGGCCGGCGGCGGGTGCTGGCGTACGTGCAGGAGGGGGAGGGGGGCGAGCGATTTTGGGGCACCTGCGACTGTCCACGGCGAGTGCAAGGCGGGCTCCAGCGGGAGGGCCACCGCAGGCCGTGTGGTGTTGATTCGCCCCCATGGGAACGTCATCTCGCCCGCGCTCCAAGGGCGGCACTCCTGCGCCGGAAGTGCCCACACTGGCCGACCTCCGGCGGCTCCATGACCTCACTCAGGTCGAGGTGGCCGTCGCAGCGGGGATGGACCAGTCCGAGCTTACCAAGGCGGAGCGCCGGACGGGCCACCGGGTTGCCACGCTCCGGCGCTGCGTCGAGGCGCTCGGGGCAGGCTGGAAGTGTTCGCCCGATTCGGCTCGAAGCGGGTTCGCCTCAAGGGGTGTGCGCATGGCCACCGTCTTCAAGCGCGATGATTCCTGGGGGGAAGTGGAAGTACGGGGCGGGTCGGTGGGCGCAGCGGCGAACCAGTTGCGCCACGAAGCTCGCAGCCCAGGAGCCGACGCTCGAACTGGTGGGGATGCCATCCCCCGGCGCAAGGTGTCAAAGCCGCGCCCCGTCCTATCTCAAGGCCGAGGAGGTGGCGCCGGTGCTTGCCCAGGTGCCTCGCGAGTGGCGGTGCCTGTTCGCCTTCATGCGGTGGCGCTCGCCCAAGCCGCGCGCCATCCGCGTCCACGACCTGCGGCCACACCACGGCAACGCTGCTGCTCAAGGCGAGGGTGCCGCTGGAGGTCGTGGAGCGCATCCTCGGGCACTCCGCGCCCACCGTCGCGGCAGGTGTCTATGGGCACCTTGATGTGGAGGACATGCGCGCGGGTTTGGAGGTGCCCATCTTCCATCCGGCCGAGGAGTCTCTTGTAGAGGTGCTCCCGCTGGCCGTAGGCGGCCCGCATGGTGCGCCATTGGTGCGGAGCTCAGCGACTGCCGCTCAATGGACAGACACTCCGGAGAGGCTTTCCGGAGCATTGCAAGGCATTGAGGGAAGTGGGCCCTCCTGGATTCGAACCAGGGACCAATCGGTTATGAGCCGACAGCTCTAACCGCTGAGCTAAGGGCCCTCATGCGCCAACCAACCGCGTAACGGATTGCATATCGCCGGGCGCGCAGTCCTGGCAAGGGGCCACGTTCCACCCACCCTCAGCGCTTCCGCTTCGTTGCCACGCCCGGGGCCGGCGCCTCGCTTGGCACCTTCACGCGGAAGGCATCCCCGCGCTGCGTCACCTCCACGCCCTCGGCCTTCAGGCGCCGTGCTTGCTCCTGGGCCACCTGGGGCGCCAGCGTCCCGTCCGAGCGGATGACGCGCCACCAGGGCAGCGGCTCTTCCGGTTGCTGGGGCAAGGTGGCCATCTCCCGGCCCACGCCCCGCGCCGCCCCAGGACGGCCCGCGTAGAGCGCCACCTGGGCATAGGAGCGCACCTGCCCGCGCGGAATCGCCCTGACGGCCTTCCACACCGCCTTGGAGAAGGGGAGGGGAGCCTGCTTCGCTTCGTCGGCCTTCTGACTCTTCGCTCGGAGCGCCACGGCCCCGGACTCTAGAAACACGAAGGCCCCCGGTCCACGAATGGAGCGGGGGCCCACGTTTCAGCTCAGCTCAAGCGCGGCTCAGCTCTCCACGAAGGAGCGCAGGCGCTTGGAGCGGCTCGGGTGGCGCAGCTTGCGCAGCGCCTTGGCCTCAATCTGACGGATGCGCTCGCGCGTCACCTCGAAGTCCTGACCCACCTCTTCCAGCGTGTGGTCGGACTTCTCGCCGATGCCGAAGCGCATGCGGAGCACCTTCTCCTCACGCGGCGTCAGCGTGGCGAGCACCTTCCGGGTCTGCTCCGCCAGGTTCATGTTGATGACCGCGTCCGCCGGCGACACGAGGCTCTTGTCCTCGATGAAGTCGCCCAGGTGGCTGTCCTCTTCCTCGCCAATCGGCGTCTCGAGGGAGATGGGCTCCTTGGCGATCTTGAGGACCTTGCGGACCTTGTCGAGCGGCAGCTCCATCTTCTCCGCGATCTCCTCCGGCGTCGGCTCGCGGCCAATCTCCTGCACCAGGTAGCGGCTGGTGCGGATGAGCTTGTTGATGGTCTCGATCATGTGCACCGGGATGCGGATGGTGCGGGCCTGGTCCGCGATGGCGCGGGTGATGGCCTGACGAATCCACCAGGTGGCATAGGTCGAGAACTTGTAGCCGCGCTTGTACTCGAACTTGTCCACGGCCTTCATCAGGCCGATGTTGCCCTCCTGGATGAGGTCCAGGAACTGCAGGCCGCGGTTCGTGTACTTCTTCGCGATGGACACCACGAGGCGCAGGTTGGCCTCCACCAGCTCGCTCTTGGCGCGCTCGGCGCGGCGCTCACCCAGACGGATGGCGTCGTAGTTGCGGCGCAGCGACTCGACGGGGAGGTTGGCCTCCTCCTCGACCTTCTTGATCTTCCGCACCGCCGTGCGCACGTCGCGGTCCAGGACCTCCAACTGCTCCGGCGTGAGGTTGAGCTGCTTCTGCAGCTTCTTGCCGATGTTGGGGTTCTCCCGCGACTCCTTCAGCTGCGGGCGCAGCTCCTTCATGGAGCAGTCGTAGCGGCGCTCCAGGTCGCGAAGCTCGTCCTCGGCCTTGTCGACGCGCTCGATGAGGGCCTTGAGGTTGATGACGATGCGGTCCACCTGCTTCTTGTTGAGCCGCATCTCCTCCAGGACCTCCATCATCTTGGTCCGGAGGTCCTTGATCTCCTGCTTCACTTCCTTCTTGCGGACCTCGGTCAGCTTCTTCTTGGAGGACAGCTCCTCCTCCAAGACGTCGCAGTCCTGGGCGAACTTGCGGAAGCGCTCGATCTGCTTGCAGATCTGCTCAATCTTGTTCAGCTCGCTCTGCGCGAGCTGCGCCGGAGCGTCGCCCTCGCCGACCTCCTCGGGCGCCTCCTCGGCACCCTCGGACTGGGCCTCTTCCGGCGCGTCCTTGATGACGTCGCGAACGCGCAGCTTGGCCGTCTTCAGCTTGTTGCCGATGTCGAGGATCTCCTCGACGGCCACCTTGCACGCCAGCAGCGCGCGGAGGACTTCCTTCTCACCGTCCTCGATGCGCTTGGCGATTTCAACTTCGCCCTCGCGCGTGAGCAGGCTGACGCTGCCCATCTTGCGCAGGTACAGGCGCACCGGGTCGTTCGACTTGCCGCCCGGCTCGTCGTCCTCGTCCTTCTCGTCCTCGTCAGCGTCTTCCTTCTCTTCCTCGACGGTGACGGTGGGCTTGATCTCGTTGTTCTGAGCGGCCTTCTGCGCGTCGACAATCTCGATGTCGTTGTCGCCGAACATGCTCATCACGTCGTCGATCTGATCGGACGACACGATGTCGGCGGGGAGCGCGTCATTGACCTCGTCGTACGTGAGGAAGCCCTTCTCACGGCCCGCGGCGAGCAGGTCCTTGACCTCCTTGCGCTCGGCGACCGGATCCTCCTCGATGTCGTCCTCGACGGCGTCGGGGTCCACCTGGACGGCGGCGGCGGCCTCTTCCGCGGCCTCCTCCGGGTCCACGTCATCGCCCATGGCCGGTGCCACGCCCTTCTTCTTCTTCTTGAGCTTCTCGGTGGCCTCGGCGACGACGTCCCTCGCGACGAGTTCTTCCTTCTCCTCGGCGCCCGTCTTGGCCCCCTTCGCCGCGGCACCGTCCGGAGCCTTCTTCTTGCGGATCACCGGATCCACCTTCTTCTTGGTGGGCTTCACGGACGCCTTTGAGGGCTTCTGCGTCGGCATTCGGGTACTTCTCCTTGAGCAAATTCAGGGGCTTGAGGCCTGGGCGAGCCGGCCGATCTACCGCAAAGTCAGGGTTTCTTACAAACGCGAACTCAAACCGGTTGCATGGGCGCCTTTGTTCCCGAGGAGGCAGGCTTGAGCTCCTCCAGGACACGCTTCTTGAGCGCCAACAGTTCCACGCGCTCCGCCAGGAGCTGGCGCGTCTCCTCTGTCAGGTCGAACGCCCCCGGCGTCTGCTCTGTCGCCCGCTTTATATAAACGAGCCGCTCGTCGATGCGCCGCACCATGATTTCCCTGCAGATGGACAGGAAGGCGGCCTCCAGGGGGCCGGAGTCCGAGGGGAGCTGCCGCAGCGCGCTCTCAATGCCGCGCTTCACGGCTTCCGAGGATTCAAAGAGCGCATCATTCGCGCCGTGTCCCGACGTCGCATGCGCCAGCGCCATTCGCAGGCCCATGTGGGACAGCTCGTCACACACGCGGAAGGTGTCCCGCGCCATCAACCGTGGCTCTTTCAACACCGCGCCCACGTAGAAGCACTCCAAGGCCGGCGGCGGCTTCTCCAGGGGCAGGGGAGGACGGTTGGGGCTCGAAGGAGGCGCGTCCCCAGCGGCGGGCTTGGGGAGGGGCACCTTGCTGCGCAGGGCGGCCTCCACATCCGCGGGGCGCCAGCCGAAGTGCTCGGCCACCGCGCCGAAGAGGGTTGCTCGCACCAGGCCCACGGGGACCTGGCCCACCACGGGCTTGAGCCGCTCGAGCGCTGCCATCTTCTCCTCGAAGCTCGCGGCCTTGCCCTCTGGGAGGAGCGAGGCGAACAGGTGGCTGGTGAGCGGGTGGGCGCCTTCCAGCAGCCGTTCCACGCCCTCCTGGCCCTCTCGACGCGCGAAGGTGTCTGGATCATCCCCTTGCGGCAGCAGGGCAACTCGCGCGGTTGCTCCCGCGGCGAGCAGGGGACCGGCGATCCGTTCGACAGCGGCAAGGCCGGCCGAGTCTCCGTCCAGCAGCAGAATCAACTCGCGGGCCTCGGCGCGCTTCAGCACCTGCATGTGGCCGGCGGTGAGGTTGGTGGAGCACAGCGCCACCGCGTGTCGCACGCCCACCTGGTGGAGGCCAATGGCGTCGAAGTAGCCCTCCACGAGCACTGCGGCCTTGCGCTTGCGAATCTCGTCGCGCGACTGGTCCATGCCGAAGAGCGTCTCGCTCTTGTTGTAGAGCCGGGACTCGCGCGAGTTGAGGTACTTGGGCCCTTCGTCCGCGCCCACCAGGCGGCCACCGAAGGCGATGGGGCGGCCCTCTGGAGCCCGGATGGGGACCATCAGCCGGCTGCGGAAGAAGTCGTAGTAGCCGTCACCGCTGTTGCGCTTGAGGACCAGGCCGGCCTTCGCCGCCCACTCCAGCATGCCCAGCTTCTGGAAGCGCTCCGTCAGCGAGGCCCACTCATGGGGCGCCCAGCCCAGGCCGAACGCCATGGCCGTCTCCTCGGAGACGCCGCGGCTGGCGACATAGGCCCGGGCGGCGCGGCCTTCGTCCTGCTGCCACAGCATGGCGCGGAAGTGCTCGGCGGCCTGGTCCGTGGCCTCCTTGATTTGCTGCCGCTCCCGCATGCTGGGGTCCTGCTCGGCCTCCAGGTCCACGCCGAGTTCGCGCGCCAGATCCCGCACCGCGTCCAGGAACGTCTTGCCCAGGTAGCGCTGGACGAAGGACACCGCGTCACCGCTCGCGCGGCAGCCGTGGCAGAAATAGAAGCGCTTCTCCGGCACCACGTAGAAGGAGGGCGTCTTCTCCTGATGGAAGGGACAGCAGGCCTTCCATTCACGCCCCGCCTTCTTCAGGTCGACATGGCGGGAGATGAGCCCGACGAGGTCCACCCTTTCGAGGACCTCCTGAATCTTGTGCTCCGGAATCACGGCTCCGACCCCCTGGCCCACCCCTGGGCGGGCCCAGCCCCGACATCCTGCCGGATTGGGCTGACGTTGCCTGCCCACCGGCCAACCTGGCGGATCTCCCCCATGGGGGCGGAAGCCGGAGCGCTCACGAGGTCAGGGGGTGGTTGCGGCATGGGGCGGACTCCTGGGGCCCCTGCGCGCGACTTCCGCCGGGGTGAGCGGAGGGCGCGGCGGGACTGACCCAGGCACTTAATGACGGGGGGGCGAGGGAGCAAGTTTCCGCATCCCTGTCCAGCCCTTCAATGCAAAGGCGCCGCCGGTTTCCCGACAGCGCCAGCGCTGACCTCAAGACGATGGGAGGCTCAGGAGAGCTTCGCGAGCTCCGCCTTCACGGCCTCGGAGATGGCCCGGCCTTCCGCCTTGCCGTGAATCTTGGCGTTGACGTTCTTCATCACCGCGCCCATGTCCTTGGGACCCTTGGCGCCCGTTTCCGCGATGGAGGCGCGGACCTCGGCGACCAGCTCGTCGGCGGTCAGCTGCTTGGGCAGGTAGTTCTGGAGGACGCCGATTTCGGCCTCTTCCTTCTCCGCCAGCTCCGGGCGGCCGCCGACTTGAACTGCTCCACGGAGTCGCGGCGCTGCTTGATGAGGCCGGCGATGACGGTGAGGATTCCCGCGTCATCCAGGGCGGAGGCGCCGGGCTCCACTTCCTTGTACTTCACCGCGCTCTTGAGCATCCGCAGCACGCTGAGCGTCAGCTCGTTCTTGGACCGCATCGCGTCCTTCAGGTCCGCGTCGATCCGCTCCTTCAGGGTGGCCATGGTCGCAACTCCGGAGGGTAATGCGTTGTTCAGGGGGACTTCGACGGCGGGAGCCAGGGCACCTGACAGCGGTGGCGCCCCAGCTCCTCGCGCGAGGCACGCGCCTAGAACGACTTGCGGGCCTTCTTCACAGCGCGCTTCTTGGCGGCGAGGGCCTTCTTCTTCCGCTTCACGGAAGGCTTCTCGTAGTGCTCGCGCTTACGGATCTCGGAAAGGATTCCAGCCTTCTCGGTGGCCTTCTTGAAGCGCTTGAGGGCGCTCTCAATGGACTCTCCTTCCTTCACTCGGATACCGGGCATGCAGTCACCTCCTTCCGCCGTACGTAGATGTGGGTGTAGATCAAAAGGGGCAGCGGGTATGACCCACTGGGCCGGAAAACGCAAGGACGCTGGACGAAAACGCTAAGTCGGATGGACTACACTGTCCTCCGCGTGAGCCCAGCCCTCCTCCTGGTGGTACTCCTGACGACCGGCCAGCAGCAAGGTGGGACGCCGACCCGCGAGTGCTGGATGTCCTGCCAGCGGCACGTCGTGGATCAGTCCCTGCGCGCCCGGGTTTGCAAGAGCTGCCTGCCCGGTGGCCGGGTGGATTCCTGGGTGCAGAGCCTGACGGACCAGCGCCCCATTCCCCGCGCGCCGCTCGTCTCCGCCATGAAGGACCCGGATTGGCGGGTGAGGTGGGCGGCGGTGCGCGCGGATGCCCGGCGCCAGGGCGTCACGGACCGCCGGGCCCTGGCGGATTGGGTCTTGTCGGAGCCGGTGTCGTCCAACCTGGACGCGTGTCTGACGGCGGCGCGCGCCGCGGCCGAGTCCGGGGCTTCCTCCGCGAAGTTCCTGCGCGAGGCGGGGCTTCGCGGCGCCAACGCCGCGGCCCGGGTGTGGGGGCGGAGGGAGGCCATCCGCCAGGCGTTGGAGCTGGAGCTGTACGCGGAGGACCTGGCCGTGCGGAGCTCGGC
>JBKGHI010000669.1:0-322 GCA_046520405.1 Myxococcus sp. 1LA | reverse complement strand
TGGACACCCTTTCCATCACATCTCGGGTGTCCACGGAATCGGGGCAGGCTCAGTGCGCCGAGTCCGTCGTCTTGACGAAGCGGCGGCGAGGTCGGGCCCGCAGCCCCGTCTGCCGCATCAGTCGGGCCACCCGCTTGCGGCTGACGCGATAGCCTCGCGCCTTCAACTCCTGGAATACGCGCGGACTGCCGTACCAACGTCGGCTCTCCGCGTGGACGGCAGCGACCACCTCGGTCAACTCCCTGTCCTTCGTCTTGCGCGCGGACTGCGGCCGGTGGGCCCAGGCGTAGTAGCCGCTGCGGGACACCTCCAACTGCGCACA
>JBKGHI010000668.1:0-323 GCA_046520405.1 Myxococcus sp. 1LA | reverse complement strand
GGTCCACCATCGTGTTGATGGTGTTCTTCAGCTCCAGAATCTCGCCGCGCACATCCACGGTGATTTTCTTGGACAGGTCGCCGTTCGCCACGGCGGTGGTGACTTCGGCGATGTTGCGCACCTGGGACGTCAGGTTCGACGCCATGGAGTTCACGTTGTCCGTGAGGTCCTTCCACGTGCCGGCCACACCCTTCACCTCGGCCTGACCGCCCAGCTTGCCTTCCGTACCGACTTCACGCGCGACGCGTGTCACCTCGGAGGCGAACGAGTTGAGCTGGTCCACCATCGTGTTGATGGTGTTCTTCAGCTCCAGCACCTCGCCC
>JBKGHI010000667.1:0-324 GCA_046520405.1 Myxococcus sp. 1LA | reverse complement strand
ATACGTTGTGGGTGAGGGCGAAGGACGCGGCGGGGAACGTGGACGCCACGCCTGTCCACCACACGTGGACGGTGGACCTGACGCCGCCGGATACGGAGCTGTTCGGGACTCGGCCTGCGGCAGTGAACAATGCGGACTCGGTGGTCCTCACGTTCCGCGCGGTGCCGGCTGGCGATGCGAGTGACTTCGAGTGCAGCCTGAACGGAGCCGCGTTCAGTGAGTGCGAGAGCGGGGACACCTTCAATACGCCAGGAAGCAGCACGTACACGTTCCTGGTACGCGCCAAGGACGCGGCGGGCAACGTGGACCCGACGCCCGCCAGTC
>JBKGHI010000666.1:0-329 GCA_046520405.1 Myxococcus sp. 1LA | reverse complement strand
TCATCGAGCTGGATGGCAGCGAGGTCGCCACGGTGACGGCCGATGACACCGGCGCTTCCGCTATCGAGGTGCCTCGTGAGAGCGCGCTGCCGGTGGGCCGCACAGTGTCGTGGCGCAGGAGCGACCTCGTCACTCCAGCCGGGTTCCCGCGCGGCTCACGGACCACCGGCTTCGAGGTGCGGGGCCGCGGCGCTCGACGTGGGCTGTGGCTGCGGCGGCATCCCCCGTGGGTGTGGTGGCTCCTGGGGGCTGGCTGGCGGGATTGGCCGCCCTGGCGCGGCGGGGCGCGGATAGCGGAGCGGTCCGCGGGGCATCACACGCCCGCGCGG
>JBKGHI010000665.1:0-330 GCA_046520405.1 Myxococcus sp. 1LA | reverse complement strand
CACTTGACGATCTTCCCCTCCGTCATCGTCGGGGACAGGCTCGGCATCTGGATGGCGATGCGGTTGTCACCACCACCGGACGGCGCCGGCTTCGCCTCGGCCTTCGGCGCGGTGGCCTCGGGCGCAGGCTGCGGCTTCTGCTCGGGCGGCGTCGCGGCGGCGGCGGGCGCGGCCTGCTTGCCGGCGACCACCTTCTCACCCTGGGCGCCGAGATAGGCGATGGGCGCGCCCACCTTGGCCATCTCGCCCTCGCCGACGAGCACCTGCAGCAGGTAGCCGTCGTCGTAGGCTTCGATTTCGAGGTTGGACTTGTCCGTCTCCACCTCGGCC
>JBKGHI010000664.1:0-336 GCA_046520405.1 Myxococcus sp. 1LA | reverse complement strand
AAGCAGCGGTGGACGTCACCTACTGGCCGTGCCCGCGTGGGGAGGACTTCCACCGCGTCCCCATTGGCCGGCCGGTGGCGAACACGGCGCTGTACGTCCTGGACGTGCACGGGCAGCCGGCGCCCATTGGCATCCCGGGCGAGCTGCACATTGGCGGCGTGCAGGTGGGACGCGGCTACTGGCAGCGGCCGCAGTTGACGGCGGAGCGATTCATCCCGGACGCCTTCAGCGGCATTCCCGGTGCCCGCCTCTACCGCACCGGCGACGTGGCGCGGTGGCTCCCGGACGGGACGCTGGAGTACCTGGGCCGAGCCGACTTCCAGGTGAAGCTGCGTG
>JBKGHI010000663.1:0-337 GCA_046520405.1 Myxococcus sp. 1LA | reverse complement strand
ACAGGCGTGGCGTCCACGTTCCCCGCCGCGTCCTTCGCCCTCACCCACAACGTATAGGTGCCGTCCTCCAGCACCGGCGTCAGGTAGGACGCCGCGCAGTCCTGCCACCGCGAGCTGGTCTCCGGAGGGGCCTGCGTCGTGGCCGACTCCTCCAGGACGCACTGGAAGCCGGCCACATCGCTCGCCGGTGAATTGAACTCGAAGCCCGCGCGAGACGCGTTGCTCAACGTCCCCACCGTGGTGCTCAAGCTGGTGTCCGGACGCGTCTTGTCCGTCCGCCACGTGTGACTGGCGGGCGTCGGGTCCACGTTGCCCGCCGCGTCCTTGGCGCGTACCA
>JBKGHI010000662.1:0-360 GCA_046520405.1 Myxococcus sp. 1LA | reverse complement strand
AGGACGTCTCACGACTCGGTTGCGCTGGTCACGACGGGGGACGGCGAGAACTTACGGAGTGGTTGCGTGTCGCTGAAGCCTTCGAGGCGAGTGGGCTGACGCAGAAGGCGTTTTCCGCGCAGCAAGGCGTGAGGCTGAGCACGCTGCAGTCGTGGGTGTATCGGCGGCGACGTCAGCAGACGGGGAAGGCTGAGACGGTGCGCCTGCTGCCGGTGGAGGTGGCTGGCGTGGCGCAGCCGAGCACGGCGTTGCTGGAGTTGGAACTGGCCAGCGGTGCGCGCCTGCGATTCGCCTCCGGCACCGACTGTTGGCGGTCATCGCGGAGCGCGGGATTCTGGTCATCGACGCGGTCATCGCGGA
>JBKGHI010000661.1:0-376 GCA_046520405.1 Myxococcus sp. 1LA | reverse complement strand
CGTTGTCCGTGAGGTCCTTCCACACGCCGGCCACGCCCTTCACGTCGGCCTGACCACCCAGCTTTCCGTCGGTGCCCACTTCACGCGCGACGCGTGTCACCTCGGAAGCGAACGAGTTGAGCTGGTCCACCATCGTGTTGATGGTGTTCTTCAGCTCCAGCACCTCACCCTTGGCGTCGACCGTAATCTTCTTGGACAGGTCACCCTTGGCGACGGCGGTGGTGACTTCCGCGATGTTGCGCACCTGGGACGTCAGGTTCGACGCCATGGAGTTCACGTTGTCGGTGAGGTCCTTCCACGTACCGCCCACGCCCTTCACCACGGCCTGACCGCCCAGCTTGCCTTCCGTACCGACTTCACGCGCGACGCGTGTCAC
>JBKGHI010000660.1:0-387 GCA_046520405.1 Myxococcus sp. 1LA | reverse complement strand
TGGGTGTCGTCAATCCAGGTGGGCAGGTCGCGATGCCGGGACAGCTCGCCCTGCAACGCTGCGGACGAGACATCCCCACTGACCTTGAGCCCCGAGGGCGCCCCCAGAGTGACGTGGTGGTGGCCTGCACTGCGGATTTCCCCATTCCGGACGCTCCCCAGATGGACAGGCACATGCTGCGCAGCTCCAGCAGTCGCAACAGCGGCGCCGCGAAGCCCGCTGCCCAGGCCATCTCCGCGATGGGGCTTCTGTCGCGGACGTCGAGCGTCAGGCGCAAGTGTTCATCCTCCGAGCCGCGCGACACGAGCGCATCAAGGAAGGCCGCTTCACCGGGCATGATGACGCGCCCAGGCTCGCCAATCACCTGCCGCCCCACGACGAAGCTCC
>JBKGHI010000065.1:0-37779 GCA_046520405.1 Myxococcus sp. 1LA | reverse complement strand
CCCGGCGCTGGAGGCGGGGGCGCGCTGGCTGTCGCTGCTGCGCGGGCGCACCGGGTGGTGCGCCGGCCATGAGGCGACGCGCTACTCGAAGGGGATGACGGACACCTTCGCGCCTGCCTGGATGTCCAGCACTTCCTTGGCGCGCGCGGGCAGGAAGGCCTGGGTGTTCTCCAGCCTCGCCTGGCACCGCACCGCGCGGAAGCGGTTGCGTCCGGCGTCGCTCTCCACCGCGACGAGGACGTCATCGCCTTGCATGTCGAAGTCCCCGTCCGCGACCTTGAGCGTGCGGTACTTGCGCACCAGGGAGATGTCGGCGGTGTCGGCCTCGAAGTGAGGGCCGCCGTCGAACGGGTCGATGCGCTCCATGTACCTGAAGCCGATGCGCTCCAGCATCCGCTGCACGCCGCGCGTCTGCGGGCCTACCTCGCCCAGGACCTTCTGCACGCGCGCGGGGAAGAGCGACGCGTAGATGTCCGAGGCGGGGAAGAGTTCCTTGATGAACTCCTTGTTCTGCCGGCTGAGGCGGTCCGCCTCCTGGTAGGTGAGGCCGGTGAACTTCTTGCCGCACGCCTCCCACAGGAGGCTGCGGCCGTCCGGCAGCAGCGGTGGCAGCAGCTCCGCCAGCACCCGGGGACGGAACAGCCGCCGGTGCATGGCGATGAAGAGGAAGCGCCCGTAGGACAGCTGCTTGCCGGGCTTGTCCGGCGTGGCGCGGTAGGGCGGGTCCACGACGAGCCCGCCCACCTCGGTGGGGCCCTCGTAGTTGTAGGCGATGGAGAGGACCTTGTGGCGAAGGTGACGGGAGAGGGACGCGGAGTAGTGCTCGCGCTCACTCACCTCGTAGTAGATGTGCGGGGCCTCGTAGGTGCCGTGCTGCGCGATGATCATCGACGTGCCGATGATGAGGCTGTTGCGCACGTCCTCCAGCACGAAGAGGTACTCGCGCTCGAAGGGGTTCTTCACCTTGCCCGCGAAGCTCTTCACCGACGTGTCCACGATGGCCGAGAGCGTCTCTTCGTTGTTCGGCAGGTTCACCGTGTTCAGCACGGCCGCGAGCCTCTTCAGCCCGGGTAGGTCGGTCTTCTGGACGTCACGCAGGACAAGCATGGGGACACTCGGGACGCCCCTGTGATGGAGCGCCGGAAAGAGGGGACCATACCCCACACCTGCCGCCAGTCAGCTTGAAGGTTGCCCGGCGTGTTGATGACGCGACGTGTTGCTGACGGCTTGCCAGGACGCCCGGAGTGTGTCAGCCGCCCCGCGCGGGACGTGAAACATGGCGTGAAACATTCAAGGCCTTGCATGCCCGTCTGCCCACTTGCCGGGCCAGCGGGAAGGATTTCCCGGGGGAATGAAGCACGGGAGGGTTTGCTGTACGGTGTGCCGGTCGTTGCATTCCAAACCTTTGCGAGGATGTATTTTGAGAGCCTTTGTCCCCGTATGGCTTGTGATGTGGTGCGTCCCCGGGCTCGCCATGGCAGGCGTCGTGTGGCGGGGGGACTTCGAGACGGGTGACCGCTCGCAGTACTCCCGCGCGCAGATGGTGAACGCGAACCGGCTGCAGGTGGTGACGTCACCCGTGGCCGAGGGCAAATACGCGCTGAAGGCGACGGTGCATCAAGGCGACGACCCCATCAACGCCAGCGGGAATCGCAACGAGCTGGTCTACATCAGCAATGAGCCGGTGGGCTCGGAGTACTACTACCGCTGGAAGGTGATGTTCGCGAACGACTTCCCGAGCGTGGACACCTGGCAGCTCTTCACCCAGTGGCACCACGACGGGTGCTGTGGCTCGCCGCCGGTGGAGTTCTACGTGAAGGGGGAGGAGATTCGCCTGTCGCTCCCCGGCACCAGCGAGATTCCCTGGCGCACGAAGCTCACCCGTGGGGTGTGGCACGAGTTCATCCTGCACGCGAAGTGGTCGTCGGACCCGAAGGTGGGCTTCGTCGAGCTGTGGCACAACAAGGAGCGGGTGCTGCCCAGGCGCGGCGCGATGACGATGTATTCGGGGCAGCGCAACTACCTGAAGCTGGGCCTCTACCGGAGCGACACGGTGCGGCCGGTGGGCGTCGTCTACCACGACGGTTTCATCCAGGCGACGTCGCTGTCCGACGTGCTCGAGCAGCAGCCGGAGCCGCCGCCCGTGGACGCGGGGACACCGGTGGACGCGGGGACGCCCGTGGACGCGGGCTCTCCCATTGACGCGGGCTCACCCGAGGACGCGGGCTCACCCGAGGACGCGGGCTCACCCGAGGACGCGGGCAGCGTGGACCCGGACCCCGTGGACGCGGGTGGCTCCGAGGAGCCCGAGGCCGATGCGGGGACGCCGACGTCGCCCGGGGATGCGGGCACCGAGCCCGTGCCGAACGTGCCCAAGCCGGGCGGCATCACGCCGGATGACGTCGCCGCAGGGCAGTCGGGGTGCAGCAGCACGGGCGGCTCCGCGGCGGCCTTCGCGCTGCTGGGCCTGATGGGCCTGGCGGGTTACCGCCGTCGCAGGAACTGAGCCCAGGGGGGCGCGCGGGCCGTGGGCTCGCGCGCCTTCGTGAGGAAGGGGGCGGTGCGAGTCTCGGCCTACGTGTCTTGATAGCTCGTACCCACCGGCGACGTTGGTTGGCCGGAAAAGGTCTGCCTGGCTCCGAGGCCGTGCGCTGCGCTCGTTCGAGTGGGAGACCCAACGTAGAACGTCCGAATGATTCACGATGCCGAGGCTTCCTCACCTGGAAGTCTGACGCGTTGATGGCGCGCCTGACGTGTCAGCAGTGCCTCGTGCCAGTCCTCTTCGCGCGAACAGCAAATCCCATCACCTGACAGGTCAGGGCCGTGCCTGTCGTTCAGTGGGAAGGTCCTGCGGACTCATGCGCCACGTTTCTCGTGAGGGCCGTTCCGCCGGAACCAGGGCCTCAGGGGTTTCTCCTACGTTGCCATCCCATCGTGCGTCGTCGCGCACCTGTGCCTTGCCGCGTGACGTGACGACCGAATAGGGCGGGTCCAATCCTCCCCTGATTCCATGTGCTGCTGCTGGAAAAGAGGTGGGTTGCGTCTGTGATTGAGGTGGATTGGGGCGCGCACGGAGCAATGACCTGCACGCCAGGCGTGGAGTGGCAGCGGCGGCGACTGACGCGTCAGTCGCATGGCGGAACTCCAGCCCCATGTGGATTTCAGACACGGCAAGGGGGAGCAGTCGCTGGCATGTGAGTTGCTTTGGCTGGCGTCAGGCGGGATGGACTCCTTGCCGTGAATCCGAAGTGAGGGTTCAGCAGCGATAGACATTGGCCACACGAAAGAATTGGTGCGTACATGGCAAGGATCGTCTTCCTGATTGATTCCAGTGCACTCCCCAAGGGCGGGGCCTCCGTCACCACCGCGGTCGCGGTCGAGCATCCCCCGTTTGTCCTGAACGACCAGCTGCAAGACGCCGAGTACAAGGTGCCCGTCGCGCCGGGGGAGAAGATCCGCATCTACGTGGCGGAGAAGTACCACCGCATGTCCGTGAAGCTCGCGCCCAACGGCGTCATCGCGCATTCGTTACAGGGCACCCCGCTCCAGGTCGCGGACATGATGAATGCCATGAAGCGGCCCATCGACATCCCCACCATCGACATGGATCCGGGCCCCGTGCCTGACTTCATCGCGCTCGGCGAAGATCCTGAGTTGTGGACGCAGGCGCCTTCTTCCTGGAGCTATTGGCCCAATAACCCGCTCATCGACAAGGGCCTCACGCCCAGCATGACGCGCAGCTACATTCCGTACATCACGTTCGGTACCAGTTCCATCGTGAGCGGTGAGTTCCAGTACGGATTGGTGTTCGGACTGACGAGGGACGGGGCGACCGTCGAGTATTTCTACTTTGATCCCTTCCTTGTCATTGGTTCGTGAAGTGGATGGGCGCGGCCTGGCGCGCGCGGTTCGTCTGGGCTGGATGCCATTGACGTAGCGCTCCTCGAGCGGCACGAACGGCGCGACTTCGCCCATCGTGGATTATCTGCGCGCCGAGGTCGCGTTCATGGGCCGGACACGCAGGGCGCCCGCTTCGGCCCTCGCCCTGGTGCGTGTGCCGTGCAATATCGGTCTTCCAGGAACGTTGTCCGAACACGTCACTTCCCTTGGACGCCCATGCGATACCTCCTCTATCTTTCGCTCTGTGCCTTGATGGCTTGTGCTCACTCGCAGCCGGCTGCCACGCCGCCGACCGCCGTGGCGCAGGCGCCCGTGGACCCCGAATCCCAGTTGCGCGAGGCGCTGCAACGGGCCGGCAGGGCGATGGAGGCGGGGCAGTTCTCCACCGCGCTCGGGGAGATGCAGCGCCTGTGGGACGGGGGGCGCCAGACGGACGAGGTGGCCTGGTTTGCGGCCTATGCCGCACTGGGCACGGGAGACGACGCCGCGGCCTTCACCTGGCTGGAGCGTGCCGTCGAGCGGGGGATGAGCGCTCCTGGCGACCTGCTGCACGACAAGTCCCTGGAGCCGCTGCGGCGGATGCCGGGCTACGACGCGCTGGTGGCGCGGGCGCGGGAGAACGCGCTGAAGGCTCGCGCCGCTGGCAACGTGGGGGCGGGACTGGAGAAGACGACGCCCGCCGAGGCGGGGCTGTCGGAGCCTGCGCTCGCGGCCTTCGTGAAGGCGGCCGAGGACTCGGGCTCGTCGGCCCTGGTGGTGCTCCGCCACGGCAAGCTGGTGGGTGAGTGGTACTTCGGCGGCGAGACGCTGCGCATCGAGTCCATGTCCGCCACCAAGGGCGTGGTGGCGCTGGCCATCGGCTTGCTCATCGACGAGGGCCGGATTCCCTCCGTCGATGCGCCTGTCTCCACCTTCTTCCCTGAGTGGAAGGATGGCCTCAAGGGGAAGGTCACGCTGCGGCACCTGCTCAGCCACACCTCGGGGCTGGCCGCGAACGCCCACGCGATGGACATCTACGAGTCGCGCGACTTCGTCCGCTACGCGCTGGACAGCCACGTGGTGGACGTGCCGGGCAGCGAGTTCTTCTACAACAACAAGGCCACCAACCTGCTTGCGGGCGTGGTGGAGCGTGCCTCGGGCGAGAAGCTGGACGCGTACCTGATGCGCCGCCTCTTCGAGCCGCTCGGCATCCGCGATGTGTTCTGGCAGAAGGACCCGTCCGGCAATCCGCTGGGCATGTCCGGCCTGCGTCTGCACCCGTTGGACTTCGCCAAGGTGGGACAGTTGATGCTCCAGCAGGGCGTCTGGCAGGGGCAGCGCATCCTCAGTGAAGCGTGGATTCGCGAGTGCACCGCGGCGCCGTCGCAGCCCCACAATCCGGCGGCGGGGCTGCTGTGGTGGCTCGTGTATGAGAAGTCATTCCGGGTGCTCGGTCAGGACCTGGTGAACGAGGCGCGCCGCAACGGGATGCCGGAGTCGTCGCTGGCTCGCCTGCGGGACATCGTGGGGCAGCCGATTCCCTCGGGTGAGTTCATGCAGCGCCTGTCCGAGCGGCTGGGCGGGAAGAAGGGCGTCATGGAGCTCATGGAGAAGACCGCTCGCGTCCCGATGCGCACGCAAGTGGACGGGGCGCCGAAGGGCTACTCCGCGCGCGGCTCGTTCGGTCAGTTGCTGTTGGTGGTCCCGGGGCAGGACCTGGTTGTCGTGCGCATGGCGGTGCCGGATGGGCGGGTCCCGCCGGAGGTCATGGAGTTTCCCGCCTTCAACGAGATGGCCCTGTCGCTGGTGCCGTCGCCGTAGCCGCCCCTGATGTCCAGGGCCGGGCGGTGAATTCGCCTGCCCGCTCGTGTGCTTGCGAGGGCGGGCCTGTGGCATAAAGCCCGTCCTGCATGCAGCCCTCTCGCCGCGTTTCGCTCGTCCTGAGCTACCAGTACCCGGGCAAGTACGCCTTCACCGTGCTGGCGGGCGCCGTGGAGTCGGACCCGGCCCTGGCGGACGTGACGCTCCACTTCCCGCGCAGCAAAGAGACGCTGCTGGACACGATTCGCGAGCGCGTGGACGCCGGGGACACGGTGGTGGCCGCGTGGTCCTTCTACTCGGCCAGCTTCGCCCCTGCGGCGGAGGAGTTGGCGTGGGTGCGTGAGCGGCTGGAGGGGCGGAAGGTGCTGTGCATCGCTGGCGGCGTGCATGCCACGGCGGAGACGCTCCAGACGCTCCAGGCGGGCTTCGACCTGGTGGCGGTAGGCGAGGGAGAGCACTCCCTGCGCGCGTTGCTCGGCCGGGTGCTGCGGGGCGAGGAGCCACGGGACACGCACGGCGTCGCATACCTGAAGGACGGGAAGATGGTGCAGCATGGCCGGGGTGAGGGCGTGCTGCTCGACGACTTCCCGCCGTTCGCGGCGCGCAATGGACAGTACGGCGCCATCGAAATCACGCGGGGCTGCATCTACGCGTGCCGCTTCTGCCAGACGCCGTTCATGAGCAAGGCGCGGTTCCGGCATCGCTCCGTGGCCAACGTGGCGCACTGGGCGAGAGAGCTGCGGCGCTCGGGACGGCGTGACATCCGCTTCATCACGCCGACGTCCATGTCCTACGGCACCGCTGACGAGTCGGTGAACCTGGACGCGGTGGAGGCCCTGCTGGCCGCGGTGAAGGAGGCCATGGCGCCCGATGGGCGCATCTACTACGGCACCTTCCCCTCGGAGGTCCGGCCCGAGCACGTCACGCCGGAGGCGCTCGCGCTGCTCAAGCGCTACGTCCACAACGACAACCTCATCATCGGCGGCCAGTCTGGCTCCGAGCGCATCCTTCAGAGCACGCGCCGGGGGCACGACGTGGAGACGGTGGTGCGCGCCACCCGCATCGCGGTTGAGTGCGGCTTCGTACCCAACGTGGACTTCATCCTGGGCCTGCCCGGCGAGGAGCTCGCCGACGTGGACGCCACGGTGGCGCTGATGGAGCAGTTGGCTGCGCTGGGGGCCCGCGTGCACGGGCACACCTTCATGCCGCTGCCTGGGACGCCCTTCCGTGATGCACCGCCTGGGTCAGTGGATGAAGAGACACAGCGCAAGCTGGACCGGCTGGCGTCACAGGGCCGCCTGTATGGGCATTGGAAGCAGCAGGTTGCCCTCGCCGAAGGCATCGCCTCTCGCCGCCGTCCTCGTGCGGGGTAAAGGCGGGGCGGCACGGACAAGACAGACCTGAAGCCTAGACTTCGGGGAATGCGAACCTGTCTGCTCCAATGGCTTTCGGTGCTCGCCGTGCTCTGGCTGGGGTGTTCCACCTCGGTCAAGCCGCCCATGCAGCAGGCCTGGGACGAGGCGGAGCTGGAGTGCTCGACTCCACACGAGGACCGGTGTGTCTCTCTGCTGTGTCTGGGAGATGCCTGCGGTTTCTACCGCTGTGCGGACCTCCCCGGGGAGATAGAGCTGGCGCGCTTCCCACCCGCGCGTCCACCCGCGGCTGCAGCGGCTCCGGGCCGAGGACCTCGGCGGAGCTGGGGCAGCGGACAGCAGCTTCCTCGCGGCGCCGTCCTGGTGTTCCCCAACTGGAACGGGGCACCAGAGCGGGTCATCCCGCCGTCACATCGGCTACCGCCCGGGCGCTGGGAGAAGCACCACATCTTTCCCCAGGCCGAGGAGCTTGCCCGTTGGTTCGTTCGGAAGGGCATCAAGATTCACGACTACACTATGCCGATTCCCCTGGAACTTCATCGGCGCATCCATGGTGGTGCGGGGGCCGGTGGCGCTTGGAACGAAGCGTGGCGTGCATTCATGCGGCGAAACGACGGTGCGTCTCCTGAAGAGATTTTCAAGCACGCAGGGGAGCTGATCTATCGCTTCCAACTGATAGGAGGGCCGATTCGCCCGTACTATTCCAGGCCAGGAACATGACCCTTCGCGTGTTTGAGCTCTCCCAGGACAGTACGATGTGGCCCCGAATCAACGGGAGCTTCAATGCCGCGCACAAGTGGGGGCTGCCTGGGGTGGCGGGGTGCCCTGGTTGTGGAGCGACCTGGGCATCTTCGGGACATCAGTATCCCGCTGTCGACTTGTCGAATCTGCCCGAGCAGCGTGAGTTCCTGGTGGCTCGGCCCGAACCTTTCGAGGAGTTCGCAAGGCTGCGTGAGTTGGTCCGCCCCTTGGCCCCGCCAGATGCGCGCCTGCCTCCAGGAGCCTTGTTCGGTCCTCTGGTTGGAACCGCTTCGGGACGATTCGCCGCCTTTGAAACCCAGGGGAGCATGCTGCTGGTGGTGCGCCGGGAGGCACTGGAACAGCTCCAGGCAGAGGGCGTGCGCGGCCTCGTGGGCTGCAGGACGGAGCTGCGCTTTCGCCAGAAGGACCCTCCGGAACTCTTGGAGCTTCAGCTTGAGCCGCGAGGAATGCTGCACCCGGACTGCTACCCGCCGGATCAGCGGCCACCCTGTGCCACTTGTGGCCGGTTCGGAATGACGCTGCCAGACGACCCCATCCTCGACGCGGCCTCGCTGCCCACGGACCGGGACCTCTTCCGCGTGGGGAACTTCGCCACTGTGATCGTGGGCACCGAGCGCTTCAAGGACGCGGTGCAGCGCTTGGGGCTGGAGGGCATCACCTTCCGTGAGCTGCCGACCCGCTAGGTACTCGCGGCAGGGACTTCACTTCCACGGGCCTCCGCTGTGCGAGGCGCTTAGGATGGAGACGCGATGTCCACCGATCAGGCACCTCCCTATTGGCTCCTCATCTCCGTCCTCTTCAGCAACCAGCCACTGTCAGCATCGCTGGCGATGACGCTGCACCAGGTCGCCTTCGAGCTGCACCAGCGCGGTGAGGGCGCCAAGGAAGTGGCAGGGGACATGGTGAGCGGCCGGGTGGTGAACCTGCGCAAGGACGTGTCCTTTGGAGGCATCGCCGGGCCGGCCTTTGAAGCCGAAATCGAGACGGAGCGTGGCTCCGGCGTGGTGCGCTTCGTCCTCACCCGGCAGGGCCTGGAGATGATGAAGCAGCAGCCGGCCGAGCCGCCCCGGCCCAAGTACCTCAACTGAGCCACCAGGGCCTCGGCCGCCTGCCCGCCCTCTGCGCGCGGACGGCCACCGTCGCCACCTTGAGGGGCATGGACCCCAAGGACTACCTCAAGCGAGGCGCGGGCATCCCGCTCGACCCCAAGAAGCAGAAGGACCCCGACGAGGACGGCGAGCGCGTCCCCGCGGAGGGCCGCTCCGACTTCCTCAATGACGTGTCCGAGCAGAACGGCGGTCAACGCACCGACGTCGACCTGCCGTGGAAGAAGGGCCCCGAGCTCCAGCGGGGCCAACGCGACGCCTACAACGCGGACAGCGACAAGAAGAAGGGCTGAGCCCTCCTATTCGCGCTCCATGTCCACCTTCATCTTGTTGCCCATGTGCAGGATGGAGTTCGACAGCGTCGCGGCGGACATCTCCGCCAGCTCCATGAGGACCTGCTCCTGCTGCGCCTGCTCCGAGCCGGCGGGGGCCTGGGCCGCCGCGCCCCGCGAGCCGTCCTCGGAGATGGGCCCGCGGCCCACCGCGGACAGGTAGGAGTTCAGGAGGCCGTTGTTCGGCGAGCTGCCCACCGAGGCGAGCGCCGAGGCGACCACCGCGCCCCCCGATACCATCAGCGGGTCTCCAGGCCGGTTGGCCGGGGCCATCGGGTTCACCAGCGAGCCAAAGCTCGTGCTGGCGGCGCGGGCCTGCGCCTGCGTGGTGGCGGGCTGAATCATGGGACCGGTGAAGGAGTTGATGCGGGTCATGGCGGCTCCGTCTCGGCCCGGGACGCGCACCACGCACGTGTCGGACCTCTCGAATCCCCATTATCGCCAAGCCGCCCGGCGAAGTTGCGCGGAAGGCTGAAAACGCAGCAAGGCCGCGGACTTACGGGCGTACAACCCGTCAGCCGCGGCCTTGGCTGGGCCTTCAGGAGGCGTCCGGGCCTAGAACTGGTGGGCCTCGGTGGACTCCGTCAGGGCGAGCGTGCTGGCGTTGCCGCCGGAGATGACCTCGGCCACCTGGTCGAAGTAGCCGGTGCCCACCTCGCGCTGGTGGCGGGTGGCGGTGTAGCCGTCCTTCTCCGCCGCGAACTCGGCCTGCTGCAGCTCGCTGTAGGCCGCCATGCCGCGGTCCTTGTACTTCCGCGCCAGCTCGTACATCCCGAAGTTGAGCGCGTGGAAGCCGGCCAGGGTGACGAACTGGAACTTGTAGCCCATGGCGCCCAGCTCCCGCTGGAACTTGGCGATGGTGGCGTCGTCCAGGTTCTTCTTCCAGTTGAAGGACGGCGAGCAGTTGTAGGCCAGGAGCTTGTTCGGGTACTTGGCGCGGATGGACTCGGCGAACTTCTTCGCCTGGGCCAGGTCCGGGGTGCTCGTCTCGCACCACACCAGGTCCGCGTACGGCGCGTACGCCAGGCCGCGGGCAATGGCGCAGTCCAGGCCGCCGTTGAGGCGGTAGAAACCTTCCGCGGTGCGGCCAGCCTTCTTGTCGATGAAGGCGTGGTCGTACTCGTCCGAGTCGCTCATCAGCAGCTTGGCGCTGTCCGCGTCCGTGCGGGCCACCAGCAGGGTGGGCACGCCCATGACGTCCGCCGCGAGGCGGGCCGCGGAGAGGGTGCGGATGAAGTGGTTGGTGGGCACCAGCACCTTGCCGCCCATGTGGCCGCACTTCTTCTCGCTGGCGAGCTGGTCCTCGAAGTGCACGCCGGCGGCGCCCGCCTCAATCATGCCCTTCATCAGCTCGAAGGCGTTGAGCGGACCGCCGAAGCCGGCCTCGGCGTCGGCGATGATGGGCGCGAACCAGTAGCGGTCCTTGCGGCCTTCCGCGTGGTCAATCTGGTCCGCGCGGCGCAGGGCGTTGTTGATCTTCTTCACCACGGTGGGGACGCTGTCCACCGGGTAGAGGCTCTGGTCCGGGTACATCTGCCCGGCGGAGTTGGCGTCCGCCGCCACCTGCCAGCCGGACAGGTAGATGGCCTTCAGGCCCGCGCGCACCATCTGCACGGCCTGGTTGCCGGTGAGCGAGCCGAGCGCGTTGATGTAGTCCTCGGTGTGGAGCAGCTCCCAGAGCTTCTTCGCGCCCAGCTCCGCCAGCGTGTAGCTGACGGTGATGGAGCCGCGGAGCTTCTCCACATCCTTCGGGGTGTAGTTGCGCTTGATGCCCTCGAAACGCTGCGCGTGGAGCTTGGCGTGAGGGGAGGCATCGGCGGTCGTCGGCGTGGCGTCGTACATCGTGGGCTCCTCGCTACGGTAAAAGTGGTGGGTTGCTGCTGCGAGATTCAGAAAGGTTCAGCGTTGGGCTTCCAAGGCGTCGTAGGCCGGCAGGGTGAGGAAGTCCTCGAAGGTGCCGGCGGTGGAGAGCTGCTCGAAGAGGACGCGGGCGCGCTCCAGGTGGGCGGCGCCGTAGCGCTCCTTCGCGCCTTCCTTGTCGAGCCGGGCCATCTCCTCGCCCAGCGCGTCGCGGAAGAGGGCGGGCGTCACCTTGCGGCCGTCCTCCAGCGAGGCGCCGTGGTGAATCCACTGCCACACCTGGGCGCGTGAGATTTCGGCGGTGGCCGCGTCCTCCATCAGGTTGTAGAGGGGCACGCAGCCCAGGCCGCCCAGCCACGCGGCGGTGTACTGGATGCCCACGCGGATGTTGTGGCGCAGGCCTTCCTCGGTGCGCGTGCCGGACGGCACCTTGAGCAGCTCCGCCTCGCCAATCTTCACGTCCTCGCGCTTGTTGGAGAGCTGGTTGGGGCCCTTCATGTGCGAGTCGAAGATGTCGCGCGCGATTTCCACGAGGCCGGGGTGGGCCACCCACGTCCCGTCGTGGCCGTTCTTCACCTCGCGCAGCTTGTCCGCGCGGACCTTGTCCATGACGGCGTCGTTGGCCGCCGCGTCACCCTTGATGGGGATGAAGGCCGCCATGCCGCCCATGGCGTGCACGTTGCGGCGGTGGCAGGTCTGGATGAGGAGCTGCGAGTAGGCGTTGAGGAACGCCTTGTCCATCGTCACTTGCCCGCGGTCGGGCAGCACCACGCTGGTGTCGGACTGGAGCGTCTTGATGAAGCTGAAGATGTAGTCCCAGCGGCCGCAGTTGAGGCCGGCGGAGTGCTCGCGCAGCTCGTAGAGGATTTCGTCCATCTCGAACGCGGCGGGCAGCGTCTCGATGAGGACGGTGGCCTTGATGGTGCCGCGCGGGATGCCCAGCTCCGCCTGCGCCAGGTGGAACACGTCGTTCCACAGCCGGGCCTCCAGGTGGCTCTGCATCTTCGGCAGGTAGAAGTAGGGGCCGGTGCCGCGCTCGAGCTGCGCGCGGGCGTTGTGGAAGAAGAAGAGCCCGAAGTCGAGCAGCGAGCCGGAGATGGGCTTGCCGTCGATTTCAATGTGCCGCTCCGGCAGGTGCCAGCCACGGGGGCGCACGAAGAGCACGGCGCGCTTCGGGTTGAGGGCGTAGTGCTTGCCGTTCTCCGCGGTGAAGGAGATGGTGCCGCGCACGGCGTCGCGCAGGTTGATTTGCCCGCGCACCACGTTGTCCCAGGTGGGGCTGTTGGCGTCCTCGAAGTCCGCCATGAAGACGTTGGCGCCGGAGTTCAGCGCGTTGATGACCATCTTCCGGTCCACCGGACCGGTGATTTCCACGCGGCGGTCTTGAAGGTCGGCGGGCAGGGGAGCCACCGTCCAGTCGCCCTCCCGGATGGCCTTCGTCTCCGGCAGGAAGTGGGGCCGCTCGCCCTGGCTCCAGGCCGCCTGCACCGCCTTGCGGCGCTCCAGCAGCGCCAGCCGGCGCTCGCCGAAGTTGCGGACCAGCTTCGCCACGAAATCCAGGGCCTCGGGCGTGAGCACCTCGGCGTAGTCGGGGTGCCAGGTCCCCTTCACCACCACTCCCGGTCCGAACGCCGGGGGTTTCACAGCGGGGGCTTGGTCCGACATCTGGGCTCCTTTGGCTGAGTGCGTTGTAAATCTGCTGCGACGGCTCGGAAAATGAGTCCTGAGAGGGCAAAAAGGAAGTGCGGCGTGAATCTTTGCCTGCTTGCCTGTAACTGTGTCAACAGCCGATGTGTTAAATCTGTAAATCAACAAATCGTCCCCAGGGCGTACGCAATGGGGCGCGCCAATGCGCGTAGGTAGGAATGAGGGCCCTGGCCGCCAAGTGGGATCGGGCCCAGAAGGGAGACGTGATGGACGCCAAGAGACGCTGCGCCACCTGCACGGAGGAAGTGAGCCTGGAGGTCCGGAGGTGCCCGCGCTGCGGCGCGCGCACGGAGCCGATGCACCGGGGCGTGGACGGGCGGCTGGTGACGGGCGTGTGCGCGGCGCTGGGGCGGGAAGTGGGCGTGGACGCGGCGCTGATTCGCGTGGGCTTCGTGGTGGCCCTGGCGGTGTCCGGGGGCACCGCGCTGATGGTGTACCTGCTGCTGTGGGCCTTCACGCCCCCTTCGGCGACGGGCACCGCGCCGCTGCGGCGCACGTACAACTGGCTGGCCGGCTGGGGGAACGCGGAGGCCAGCGCCTCGTCGCCGCGCGTCGAGCGCCGGGTGTAGTGCTCAGCGTCCAACGAAGAAAATCACGCCGGAGCCCTGCCCGGGGGCTCCGGCCTGTTATTCGAAGGGCTCCGCTTTTTTCCGAGGAGCCCCGCGCGTGAGCACGAAGAACGTTCGTACCGAGAAAGACACCTTCGGCCCCATCGACGTCCCCGCCGACCGGCTGTGGGGCGCCCAGACGCAGCGCAGCCTCCAGAACTTCGCCATCTCCACCGAGCGCATGCCGCTGGCCCTCATCCGCGCCCTGGTGCTGGTGAAGAAGGCCGCCGCGACGGTGAATGTGGAGAACGGCTCGCTGGCGAAGGAGAAGGGCGAGGCCATCATCCGGGCCGCGGACGAGGTGCTGGCCGGCCAGCACGACGCGGAGTTCCCCCTGAGCGTCTGGCAGACGGGCAGCGGGACGCAGACGAACATGAACACGAACGAGGTGCTGGCCAACCGCGCCTCGGAGCTGCTGGGGGGCGAGCGCGGCGAGGGCCGCAAGGTCCACCCCAACGACGACGTCAACAAGGGGCAGAGCTCCAACGACGTCTTCCCCACCGCGATGAGCGTGGCCTCCGTGGCCGCCATCACCGAGCACGTCCTGCCGGAGCTGAAGGCGCTGCGCGACGTGTTCGCGGACAAGGCCCGCGCCTTCCATGACGTGGTGAAGGTGGGCCGCACCCACCTCCAGGACGCCACGCCGCTGACGCTGGGCCAGGAGTTCAGCGGCTTCGTGGCCCAGCTGGACCACGCGCGGGCCCACCTGGAGCGCACCCTGCCGCACCTCTTGGAGCTGGCCCTGGGCGGCACCGCGGTGGGCACCGGCCTCAACGCGCCCAAGGGCTACGCCGAGCGCGTCGCGAAGGAGCTGGCCCAGCTCACCGGCCACCCCTTCGTCACCGCGCCCAACAAGTTCGAGGCGCTGGCCGCCAACGACGCGCTGGTGCAGGCGCACGGGGCGCTCAAGGGGCTGGCGGTGGTGCTCTTCAAGGTGGCCAACGACGTGCGCTGGCTGTCGTCGGGGCCGCGCTCGGGGCTGGCGGAAATCACCATCCCGGAGAACGAGCCGGGCAGCTCCATCATGCCGGGCAAGGTGAACCCCACCCAGAGCGAGGCGCTCACCATGCTGTGCGCCCAGGTGATGGGCAACGACGTCGCCGTCAGCGTGGGCGGGGCGTCCGGCAACTTCCAGCTCAACGTCTTCAAGCCGCTCATCGCCCACAACGTGCTCCAGAGCTGCCGGCTGCTGGCGGACGGCATGCGCAGCTTCCGCCTGCACTGCGCGGTGGGCATCGAGCCCAACCGGCCCCGCATCCAGGAGAACCTGGAGCGCAGCCTGATGCTCGTCACGGCGCTCAACCCCCACATCGGCTACGACAACGCGGCGAAAATCGCCAAGACGGCCCACAAGGACGGCACGACGCTCAAGGAGACGGCCGTGGCGCTGGGGCTGGTGACGCCCGAGCAGTTCGACCAGTGGGTCCGCCCGGAGGACATGACGGGCCACAAGGGGTAGGTCCCCTGGGGACCAGGGGAGCCGGGGCCTCGAAGCGTGGGGCAGCGTACGCTCCGGGAAGAAGGGACGGGCGCGGCGGCGGAAGGGCGATTAGGGTAGGGGCGTCATGAACGTCCCCTTCGTCATCGAGACCACGCACCGCGGCGAGCGGGCGTACGACCTGTACAGCCGGCTCCTCAAGGACCGCATCATCATGCTGGGCACGCCTGTCAATGACGACGTGGCCAACATCATCGTGGCCCAGCTCCTGTTCCTGGAGTCGGAGGACCCGGACAAGGGCATCAACCTGTACATCAACTCGCCGGGCGGGTCGGTGACGGCCGGCCTCGCCATCTACGACACCATGCAGTACGTGAAGTGTCCGGTGTCCACCATCTGCGTGGGGCAGGCGGCCTCCATGGGCGCGCTGCTGCTGCTGGCCGGCGCCAAGGGCAAGCGCTACGCCCTGCCCAACAGCCGCATCATGATTCACCAGCCGCTGGGCGGCGCGCAGGGCCAGGCCACGGACATCGACATCCAGGCCAAGGAAATCCTCCGGCTGCGCAGCTACATCAACGGCCTCATCGTGAAGCACACGGGGCACACCATCGAGCGCATCGAGAAGGACACCGAGCGCGACTACTTCATGAGCGCCGAGGACGCCCGGCAGTACGGCCTCATTGACGAGGTGGTGGAGAAGCAGCGCGCCATCGCCCCGTCGCCCGCACCGGCGAAGTAGGCGTCTTCCCGCCCCGGATTCACGCCGGGGCGGTGTGCTTCCCCGGCGGGGCGCCACGCGGGCGCCGCGCCGGACGCAGGTTCAACGCAGGACGATTTCCGGCTCCCTTGCCTGCATGTGGCACGAAGCGTGCTCAACATGGGCATATGACGCCGATCCGATTTCGCATCGTCCCCCGGTTCCTCTTGCCCGGCGCCATCCTGGCCTCCATGGCCTGCGCCACGGGCCCCACCGGCCGTCCTCCCGCTCCTCCCAGCTCGGCCGCCGTCCAGTCGGAGCTGGGCTCCCGGGACGTGGTGCAGGCGGGCGAGGAGTACGCCCGCAACAACTCGCTGGTGCTCGCTGAAGCCGGGGAGGCGGTGGAGATTCGCCCCAACTTCTGGCGCATCCGCTTCGGCCTGGCGGACCAGCCCGGGCGCATCCTGGAGGTCGAGTTCGATGAGCTGGCGCGCCGGGTGGTCAATGCCCGCGAGCTTGAAGTCATCCCGGAGAACCCGGGGGACGGGGCAATGGGAGGCAGCGGCCTCGTGCCGGCGGCGGGTCAGCCCCGAGGCCCCATTCCCTGAGCGGCGAATGAGTCCCGCGCTCCCGGCGGCACCCCACCTGGGCGCCTCCAGCGCGGTGGAAGCCATGGCTCGCGCCGTGCGCTCACGGGGCCCGCGCTCTTCGCTCGCATGAGAGGACTCCGCGACGTCTGAAGGGCGGTGCGGGGTGTCACGGCGCCGGAGCGTGGGCCTCCTCGCAGAACAGTAATTCCGCGTGGGCGCTCGCGCGCCCCACGAGCACCGCCACCTGTCCATAGGCGCGTCCGAAGCGCGCGGCCTCCTCGCGTGGAAGGCCCGGGACGAAGAGGCTCGGCTCGCACCAACCCCCATCATCCGCCTGGCCCAGGGCGGGCGCCACCACCCAGCCCCCCGCGACGAGCTGCGCCACCATCCGCTCCTGGGCGCGGCGGTTCTCCTCGTCGCTCCGCCACTGCGAGCCGGGATTCCACGCCGTCAGGAAGGCCCACTCGCGGTGGCCGCGCGCCGCAAGCGTTGCGTCCAGCGCCGGGTGCAGGGCGCCCGCTCGCAGGATTTGCTCGACACCTCCCGTGCTGGGATGGGGCCGGATGACGTAGCGCGTCGCCGTGTAGGCCTTCGCCAACCGCTCGCGTTCGTGGGGGCTCATACCCCGCATGATGCTCGCGCGTGCCCGCCGGGGAAAATCGGGTTTCGAACGATTCAGTGTGAATGTTCGATTCCGTTCGCCGTCCATGCCTCGCCACGTTCCGGAGCGGAATGAAAGGCCTTGGAGGGGAACATGCTTCGTCGCTCAGTTACTGTTGTATCTGCGTTGATTGGAGTCCTGGTGGGGACGGGCTGCGCGTCGGTGAGCCATGTCCAGACGGCGGACACCTTGGGGGCGGGGCGCTTCCAGGTGGGTATCGAGCCGGGCATCCTCGGTGCGGCTGTCCTGGGTGGGGAAGAAGACGTATCGGCGGCGGGGTACGTGCCCCACTTCGACCTGGCGGTCCGCTACGGCGTGTCGGAGCGCGTGGACCTGGGCGTCCGGCTGGGGTCTTCCCTGGCGGAGTTGCAGACCAAGTTCCTGTTGACCCAGCCGAATGACCCGGTCAAGGCCATCTCCCTGGCGCCGTCCATCTCTGGCGCGTCCTTCAGCTCCGGGACGACCGTGGACGGAGAGGAAGCCTCGTCGAGCTACCTGAACGTCGCGGTCCCATTGCTGGTGGGCTTCAAGACGAAGGGCGGCTCGGAGCTGGTGTTGGGGCCTCGCGCCATCTGGACGCGCGTCGCGGGTGACGTGGGCAACGACGGCGCCGCCGTCAACATCCTCAGCGTCGGCGCCTCGGTGGGTTACGCGCTTCGCGTGACGGAGGGTTTCCGCCTGATGCCTGAAGTGGGCATCTCCTTCCCTGTCGTGGGCGAGGTGAACTCCACCGGCACCGACTCGGAGGCCATCGCGGGCTTCAATGGTGGCTTCGCCCAGTTCAAGCTGGGCTTCCTGTTCGGTGCGGGCCGCCCCGTCCGCCGCGGTCCCGACATCATTCCCTCTGACTACGTGGAGGAGACGGACCGCCGCCAGGACCGGAGCGACGACGGCTACCGCGCGCCGGAGCGTGGCGGCGGCGACATCGACTACTGAGTGACGTCCCATGCTCCGGCGAATCGCGCCGGAGCGCGGCTCAGGGTGTGGACCCTGCGCCACCCGTCACGCGCTTCACCGTACGGCCCGCGGGCAGGGTGTCCCCGGGCTGTACGCCGTTGATGAGGGCCAGCTCCTCCACGGAGATGGTGGACGGGTTCTGCTCGTTGAACTGTTGCAGCGTCATGGCCGACGGCACCTTCGCCAGCTCGATGCGCGCGGGTTGGACGGCCAGCGCCGAGGCATCCGTCAGCTCGCCGAAGCTGGAGAAGACGGCCCGGAAGGCATCCTCGTAGGCGGGAAGCTGCTGCGCGCCGGTGTAGCCCAGGAGCTGGAGCGTGGTGCCGCCCTGGGACACGAAGGCGGTGACGCCCGCGATGGCGCCTTGCTCCGTCTGCGCCTGGAAGAACGTGGCGCCCTGCGGGAAGCCCGTGGGCGCCGCGCTCACCGGCTGGATGCCCTCCTGCGCGAGGAAGCGCTGCATCGCCTCCCGCGGGGCGATGTTCCCGGTGGGCACCAGCCCGACGATGGCGTCCTCCTGGGGGCTGATGCCGGCCACCTGCTGCGGCTGGTTCGCCGTCTTCCACCCCTGCGGGAAGGTGAGCTGGAAGCGCAGGCCCGGGTGCATGAAGACGTTGCCCCGGAAGAAGCCCTGGCGCGGGTCATCGCCGTAGGCCATGCCCTGGAGCATGGCGAGGTACTCCTCGCGGCCATCCTTGAGCTGGTTGAAGTCCACGTTGGCCTTCGCGGCGCGCTCCTGCGCCGTCTTCACGCGGTCGCCCGGGTCGGGGTGGGAGGACAGCCACGCGGGGAGGCTCTGGCCGCCCGCGGCCTTGCCCACGCGCTCCAGGGTGGCGAAGACGTTGGCCGCCTGGCGCACGTCGTAGCCGCCGTTCAGCATGTACTTGAAGCCCAGCTCGTCCGCCTGGCGCTCGTCGTCGCGGCCGTATTTGAGGAACAGCAGTTGGAGGCCCGCGGCGGCCAGTCCCCCGAAGCGGGCGACGTCCTCGCTGAGCACGCTGCCCAGCAGCAGGCCGGCCTGGGCGAGCTGCGCCTGGGACAGCTGCTCCACGGAGTGGCGCGCGGTGATGTGGGCGATTTCATGCCCCAGCACGGAGGCCAGCTCCGCCTCGGAGTTGAGGGCGGTGAGCAGGCCGCGCGTCACGAAGACGGGGCCTCCGGGAAGCGCGAAGGCGTTCACCACCGGGTCATCCACGGCCTGGACGGTCCACGGCAGCTCCGGCCTTTCGGAGGCCTTCGCCATGGGCAGGCCCACCCGGGCGACGTATTCCTGCACCTTGGGTTCCTGGATGAGGCCAATGGACCCGCGCACCTCCTCCGCGCTCTGCTTGCCCAGGGCAATCTCGTCATTCTGGGAAACGAGCGACAGCATGCGCTTGCCGGTTGCGGGGTTGCGCACGCAGGTCGTCAGCGTGAGCAGGGCCAGTATCAGCGGCAGCCGGAGTCGTGAAGTCATGGGGCCTTCCTGGTAGTGGTGGATGCGGAGGTAGGGCCGCGGTGGCCCCGCGACCACAGCGGGTGCGCGCGGGCCGTCACTGCTGGACAGTCGGGCGCGCGCGGCGGCCCCAGTTCCGTTAGCTTCTCTTAGCGAGGAGGCGTTCAATGGATTCGGAATCGCTCGAGGCACGGATGGCGCGGCTGGAGCGCAGCTGCCGGCGGTGGCAGGGGGTGACGTTCGCCGCGCTCGCGGTGGCGGGGCTGGGCCTGGGCGTAGCGGCGCTCCGGGGTGATGACGTGTCCTCCGGAACGCTGGTGGCCTCCCGGCTGGTGCTGACGGACGCGCGCGGCCAGACGCGGGCCACGCTGGACACCGACGCGCAGGGCAATGCGGGGCTGGTGCTGCGGGATGGCGAGGGCCGGCCCCGGGCGCTGTTGGGCGTGGGCGAGGACGGCTCGCCCCGGCTGCGCTTCTCCACGGCGGAGGGCCAGTCCCTGGCGGAGCTGATGGTGTACTCGGACGAGGCGCCGCGCCTGACGCTGTCCAAGCCCGGCGGCGGGGAGCTGTTCGCGGTGGGCCTCCAGGTGGATGGCTCGTCGCGGCTGGAGCTGTCGGACGCGGATGGTCGGCCCCGGGCCATCCTGGGCGCGGACGAGCACGGCTCTCCCGGCCTGGTGCTGAGGGACCGCAAGGGGCTGCCGCGCGCGGCGCTCCGGGTGTCGCCGTCGGATGAAGCCAGCCTGGTGGTGGAAGGCCAGGACGGCTCCGTGTTCCGCGCGCCCGGCGGCTGAGCCCTACAGCGTGGGCGGTACCACCTTGTAGCCCCGCTGGAGCAGCGGCGACAGGCGGTCGGAGATGTCCCAGGACTCCACCACCTTGCCGTCGCGCAGCCGGTACAGGGAGTGCCCCTGCAGCAGGAGGGGCCGGGCCTCACCGGCCTCGTCCACGTGCTTGGGGTCCGGTCCGGTGGCCTTCCAGTGCACGAGCACCAGGTCGCCGTCCGCCACCAGGTGGAGGATGTCGAACTTCAGCTCGGGGAAGGTCTGGAAGCTGGCCTCCGCCTGCTGGCGGACGAAGGCGGGCCCCACCGCGTTGAGGGGCGCGCCCTGGGAGCGGTCCACGAAGTCCTCGGCGATGAACTCCGGGATGCGGTCCAGCTTGCGCAGGTTGTAGAGCTCCTCGGTGAGCTGCTGCACCCGCTGCTTGTTCCGAGCCTCCTCGGCGGCCGCGCGCTCCACGGGGGACATCGTGGCGCAGCCCGACAGCCACCCGAGCGCACACAGCAGAATCGTCACGTGTCGTGTCATGGCACCCGGAAGCTGCGCATGGGCAGGCAGGCGTACAGTGCCTGCCTCGCCCAAACGTTCACCTCAAGGCGACAGGTGGCCCAGGCCAATGGGCGCGGCGAGGCAGGTGTCCGGTACTCCAAACGCGTTCACCAGCGCCACCGCGTCCGGGCGCAGCTCGGCGCACAGCCGCGTCACCTCCTTGCGGAGGGCCTTGGCCTTGGTGCCCTCCAGCCACCCGTGCTCCTGGAACCAGCCGCTGGCGGACTCCAGGCAGGACAGGCCATAGAGGTCACACAGGCGTCCCAGCACCGTCTTCAGGCCCGGGTCCTTCACCTCGGCCACGCCCTTGAGGAACTGCTCCAGGACCAGCCGCTCCACGTGCGCGTGGGCCAGCTCCAGCATGTGGACCTGGACCTGGTTGAAGGCCTCGAAGGCCTCCACGCCCGCGCTCAGGCGCTTGCGGATGCGCTTGGACACGGTGGCCAGCAGCTCCTCCTCGCGGAAGCGCAGCGCGCGCAGGTGGTAGTCATTGTCGCGCAGATGGTCGCTGTCGGTGCGCCGCGCGGCGAAGGGGTTGCGGTCCACCACGCTGGTGGCCCGGTCCGCCAGCAGCTTCAGCACGGCGAAGACGCGGTCGTCCTCGAAGCGCTGCTTGTAGCCGGTGAGCAGGCCCTTGGCGACGAGCTGCATCAGCACCGTGTTGTCGCCCTCGAAGGTGGTGAACACGTCCGTGTCCGCCTTCAGCGCCGACAACCGGTTGGCTTCGAGGTAGCCCTGGCCGCCGCAGGCCTCGCGCGCCTCCTGGAGGACGGCGGTGGTGTGCCAGCTGCTGTAGGCCTTGAGGCCGGCCGCCAGCGACTCCACCTCGCGCGCGTCCTCCTCGGTGCGCTTCACGTAGCGCTCGACGAGGTACTCGAGCGCGAAGTCCATGGCGTACGTCTTGGCCAGGGGCATGAGCAGGCGCCGCTGGTGGGCCTGGTGGTCCAGCAGGCGGAACTCCTTGTCGCCCGCGGGGCCGAACTGGCGCCGCAGGTCGCCGTAGCGCACGGCGATGGTGAGGCCGCTCTTGGCCGCGCTCAGCGCCGCGGCGGCCACGCTCACCCGGCCCGCCACCAGCGTGCCCAGCATGGTGAAGAAGCGCTTGGAGTCGCCGGTGATGGAGCTGGTGTACTCGCCCTGCTCGTTCACCTGGCCGAAGCGGTCCAGCAGGTTCTCCCGGGGGACGCGGACGTGGTTGAACCAGATGCGGCCGTTGTCCACGCCGTTGAGGCCCATCTTCTCGCCGCAGTCCTCGATGCGAATGCCGGCAGCGCGCGCCCGGCCTCGTCGCGCAGCGGCACCAGCAGCGCGTGGACGCCCAGCGCCCGGCCGCCGACCTCCAACTGGGCGAACACGGTGGCGATGCGCCCGTGCCGCGCGGCGTTGCCAATCCACTCCTTGCGCGCCGTCTCCGTGGGGGTGTGCACCACGAACTCGCCGGCCTCCGCGTCGTAGCGGGCCACCGTCTCCACGTCCCGGACGTTGGAGCCGTGGCCCAGCTCACTCATGGCGAAGCAGCCGGGCAGCTCCAGCGAGGCCACCTGGGGCAGGTACTTCTGGTGGTGCTTCTGGGTGCCGAGGAAGAGGATGCTGGCGCCGAAGAGGCCGAAGTGGACGCCGGCCTTGATGACGAGGCTCAGGTCGAAATAGGCCAGCGTCTCGAAGGCGGTGACGAAGGCGCCCAGGTCCGAGCTCGTCTCGTTGTCCTTGGGGAAGGCGATGCGGCCCAGGCCCTGGTCGGCCATGGCCTTGAGCCAGGCGAGCACCTGGTCCCGGTACTTCGTGGTGTCGCGGGTGTCCGTGTAGCGGTAGGCCGGGTCCGCCAGCCACTCGCGCACCTGGGCGCGCGTCTCCGGGTAGGTCCGGTCCAGCACGGCGCGCAGCGCCACCGGGTCGAAGGACGTGGGCTCGCGCTGCTCGAAGCGGGTGGGGGACGCGGCGGGGACGAGCGAGCGCACGGCCTCGCTGCCGGACACGCCCAGGGCCGTCTCCAGTTGAGACAGGGCGCGCGTCAGCTCCGGCATGGGCGCGGGGAGGCCCTCGTCGCCGTTGCCCACCTGGGCGAGCTGCGCGCCCAGTTCGGCCAGATTCTTGTGTCCGCTGTGTGACAGGCGCTCCGCGGTGCGGCGGATGTGCTCGCGCACCTGAGCCAGCTCGCCGGGGCTGGGCGGCACCAGCGGGTCCAGCCAGCGCGCCAGCACGGTGTTGGAGCGCAGGTCCAACCAGGGCTGCGCGCGGGCGGCGGAGCCCATGGCGCGAATCTCCTCCGGCGTGAGTTCTCCGTCCGTCCAGGCCACGTAGAGCATGGGTACGAGCGGAGCGAGTCGAGGAAGGGACAGCAGCTCGTGGGCTGTCGGTCGGGTGTCATCCACCATGGTCTGCGCTCCTGGATGCGAGAGGACGGGCGCAGTGTGGCCAGCATGGCGCTTCGCGGCAACGGGAAGCATGGGGTTTCCACGAGGCAGGCGGGCAGGCGCACCATTCCGAGCGTGGGGGACCATCCCTAGCTTGCCCGTATGGATGAAATGCAGGAGCTGGAGGACCTGATTCCCAAGCCCGGGGCGCTGGGCTTCTCGGGCGGCACGGAGCGCGCGCGCCATGAGATGCACGGGCCCTTCGCGCTGCCTCCCGGGCCGGAGGCCTTCTCGTTCGCGCTGTACCAGTCCACGGGCGTGGGGCTGATTCCCGGCCACTCGCTGGAGTTGCTGGAGAACAGCGCCGTCTTCGAGCGAATGCTGGAGGACATCCGCGCCGCGCGGAGCAGCGTTCATGTTCTGGTCTACATCTGGCGTCCCTGTGAGCTGTCGGACCGCGTCGTCGAGGCGCTGGTGGAGCGCGCGCGGGCGGGCGTGGCCTGCCGCGTGGTGGTGGACCCCGTGGGCAGCGAGGAGATTCGCGGCGACCGGGACTTCGACCAGAAGGTGGAGAAGGTGCTCACCGAGGCCGGGGTGGAGGTCCACTACTACCGGCTCCTGGCGGGCAAGGTGCTGGGGCGGCTGTTGGGGCGCAGCCACCAGAAGCTGGTCATCGTCGACGGGCGCATCGGCTACACGGGCGGCTTCGGCATCTGGAAGGTGTGGGAAGGCGACGGCCTGACGCCCGACGAGTGGCGCGACACGCACATCCGCGTGGAAGGCCCCGAGGTTCGCCGCATGCAGCTGTCGTTCTCCCGGCACTGGCAGGAGTCGGGGGGCGGGCTGATTCCGCCGAGCGCGTTTCCGGAGGACCTGGAAGCCTCGGGCCCCTGCGCCGCGGGCTTCATCGACAGCGCGGGCAAGCTGGGGCTCACGGATGCGGAGCGCATGATTCGCATCGTGATTGGCGCCGCGCGCGAGCGCATCTGGATTGCCAACGCGTACTTCTCACCGCCCAACGCGATTCTGGAGCAACTGGAGGAGAAGTGCCGTCAGGGCGTGGAGATTCGAATCCTGGGGCCAGGGCCCAACCATGACGTGCCCATCATGCGGGCGTCCCAGCGTTCGACATACGAGCGGCTGCTGGCCGCGGGCGCGCGCATCTGGGAGTACCAGCCGTCGATGATGCATTCGAAGACGCTGCTCGTGGACGACTGGCTCGCCGTGGTGGGCTCCACCAACATGGACTCGCTGTCGCTCAACAAGCTGAAGGAGGGCTCGCTGGTCATCCACGACGCGTCCTTCGTCCGCAAGCTGGCGCGGTGCTGGGCCAGGGACCTGCGGCACTCGAAGGAAATCACGCTGGAGAATGGGGGCCGCACCAACCCCTGGCGGCGGCTGGCCCGGCGGGCGACGCAGCTCGTGGGGCAGGACCGGTAGCGTCAGCGCGCGTCCGTCACGCCGACCTGACGGCAGAAGCGCAGCACCGGGCATGTGGAGCACTTGGGCCGTGTGCCCGTGCAGACGTGCTTGCCGAAGGGCACCAGCAGCCGGTTGAGCTCCACCCAGTACGCGCGAGGGAGCACTGCTTCCAGCGCCTCCAGGGTGGCCTCGGGCGTGCGCGCCCGCACGTAGCCCCAGCGGTTCGTCACCCGGTGGACGTGGATGTCCACGCTGATGGCTTCGTGCCCGCAGGCGATGCCCAGCGCGAGGTGCGCGCACTTGGGGCCCACGCCCTTGAAGGACTGGAGCACCTGGGCGTCACACGGCAGCACGCCGCCGAACTCGTCCCGCGTCCGCGTGGCGATGGCGTGGAGTTGCCAGGCCTTCGCTTCGTGGAAGGTGACGGGCTGGATGATGGCGTCGATGTCTTCCGGCGACAGACGCGCCAGGGCCTCTGGCGTGGCGGCGTTTTGGAGCAGGGCAAGTGAAACGGGCAGGCTCACTTCGTCGCGCGTGCGGATGGAGAGGAGGCAGGCGACGAGCTGCTCGAAGAGGCTGTCATGCCCGCGAGCGGCGAGCGCGAACATCGCGGCGTCCGCGAAGTGGCGCACCGCCTCGCGGATACGGCCGAGCACCTCGTCGATGTCGAAGGGGGCCTTGTCCGGCTGGGGCGGCGGCTTGACGACGCGGCCCGGCTCCGTGCGTGCTCGAGCCGTCAGCGGGCTCACGTTCCTGGGCGCCCGCCGGCTAGCCATGGCGCTTGCCGTCCATGGGGTGGATGCCGGCGCGACGCTCGCAGCGCAGGTGCCTCGTCATTGCCCTACCTCCCGTCACCCAACTTGGTGACGCGAGCACGACAGGGCCCTGGCTCGCTCCATGGGCCGCTGGCTGGGCAGGGGGCCGTTCGTTCGCGTCAGCCGAGCGGCTTTGACAAGTCTCTCGCGTACCAGTGGTCGCAGCCAAAGTGCCCTGTGTTGCCCAGGGGCGCGCACAGCGGCTCGAAGCCCATGCGGCGGTAGAGCTTCTGGGCCTGCTGCATGCCAGCAAGGGTCTCCAGGTAGCAGCGCTGAAAGCCCGCCTCGCGCGCGAACTCCAGGCAGCGGCGCAGCAGTCGCTCGCCCTGGCCCAGGCCCCGGGCCTCGGGGAGGAAGTACATCTTCCGCAGCTCACAGACGCTCGCGTCGCCTCCATCGAGCGGGGCGATTCCGCCGCCGCCGATGACGCGTCCCGCCCGCTCCACGACGAAGTAGGCATGCTGGGGGCGGCTGTAGGCTGCGGTCATCGCCGACACCTCGGGGTCGTGGATGGCGAAGCCCGGGCCGTCCGCGCCGAACTCCGGCATCACCGTCCGGATGATGCCGGCCACCGCCGCGTCATCCCGCGATTCAATGCGTCGCAGCGTCAGCTCTTCCGTGCTCATGCGCGCAACGTTTCACAGCCGGGCCAGGAGGACCAGCGGCGGGAAGTCGGGTGCGTCCCGCTCACGCACGGGTTGTGCAGCCGGATGCACAGGTGTCACAAGCGGGAGTCACCTCTGCGCACACGTGCTCGTCGCCGTACTTCCGCACGGTGCCTGTTCCTGGGAGGGCAAGCAGGGTGGCATGCTCGTTGTAACGAGGGGGGAGCATGTACTGCCCGGACTGCCGTGAAGAGCGGCGTGGCAAGGACTTCTGGTGTGCGCTGTGTGGCGCTCGGATGACGGAGCGCTCGCGTGAGGTCATCGAAGCGGAACTCACGCACGTTCAATTCCTGCTCGATGAGCTGACGCGGTGGGAGCCTTCCGAGGTTCCTCCCAACGTCCGGCGTTTCATCTCGGAGCGGTACGAACGGCAGACGCGCATCCTGCTGGCGGTCCTCACGGAGATGCCAGCCGGCGGGCCAGTGCAAGTGCCCGCGGTGGGGGCTTCGCGGGTGGGAGGGGAACTCGCGGACGCGACGGCACGAGCCGACGTGGGCGCGCTGTCTGCGCAGGTGTTCGAGCCGGTGGCGCGGTCGGAGGGCGCGGCGTTGGTGCCGTCCGAAATCGCGGCGAGTGAGCCATCCAACACCGCGGCGCTGTGTGCGGAGGTGCCGCGGGGACCGTCCGAGGACGCGGCGCCCAACCTGGGATCCGCCTCCGGAGCGCTCGCTGCTGGAATGGAGGTTCCATTCCACGCGGCCACTCCGGCGATCGTAAGGGCTGCTTCCGGCGTGCCAGCGGGTGGAATGGACGTTCCGTTCCGCGCGGTCAACTCGACATCGGTGGGGGCCGCCTCCGGCGGGCCCATGGGGGGAATGGACGTTCCGCTCCACGCGGCCGGGCGCGCTCAGTCCCATGCGGAGCTGCCACCGAATCCCGCGGAGCCGTACGCCGAGCCTCCGCCCGCGGAAGGCGCGTTCGCTCGTTTCGCCGAGGAGACGTCCACCTGGAACCGCGTGTGGAGGCCATTCCTCTACGAAAGCATCATGTGGTTCGTGGGGGCCTTCCTCATCTTGTCGGGCACCCTCTACTTCGTGTTCGAGAGCTGGGCGGGGATGTCCTCCAACGTCCGCTCGTTCACCGTGTTTGGTCTGACGGCGGGCTACTCCGCGGGCTTCTCCATCTGGGGCGCGTACCTCGCGCGGCGTGAGGCCCTGCGCAGTGCCGGGAACATCCTGGGGCTCATCGGCTCGGCGGTTGCTCCGCTGGCGGGCATCGCGCTTGGGCCCATGGGCCTGGGAGAAGCATTCCAATTGGGCGGCGTCGGCACCGTGCTGCTCATCCCGCTGTTGCTTGCCTGGGCGGGTGTGTCGGCCTTCCTGGCCCGGAAACCCGCGGAGCACTTCGACGAGGCATCGCGCCCCATCGTCCAGGTCTCGCTCGTGGCCAGCACCCTGATGATGGGGTTGGCGCCGCTCGCCGCGCGGGCGGGTGTCTTCGCGCTGGGGCTCCACATCCTGCCGTGCGCGCTCTTCTTCCTCTTGTCCTCGCGGTCCACACCGCAGCCGCGACCAAGCACCTCGCTTGTCTTCGCGCTGGCGGCGCCGCTCTATTTTCTCGCGCTCTACTTCATGCGTCTCCACGTCGCCCTGGAGGGCGCTGGCGTGGAACTCTCCGTGGGGACGTATGCGCCTTTCGCCGCGTTCCTGCTCGCCACGTCGCTGCGCTTCCGCGCGCTGGCGCCCGAGCGCGGCGCGGACGCGCTCTCCATTGGCGTGGTGTCACTGCAGGCGCTCTGCCTCGCCGCGGCCGCTCTGGCTCCGCCGCCTGCGTTCTTCCTCACCGCCGCGGTTGTCTCCTGGTCGCTGCTGTCACTGGCGCGGGGCGGCATCGCGCGCATCCCTTGGGTCTACGGGGCGTACGCGAGCACGTACTTGTCCTATGCGTCTTTCTCCCAGCTCATTCCAGGGCCGGTGAAACGACTCATCAACGCCCTCAAGGTGCGGCTTGGCTACGACGTCACGGACGCGCTGCCGGTGCAGTTCGGCGCGCTCTCCGCGCTCCCGTACATCTTCGCGGGCGCGGTGCTGGGCATCGCGTGTCTGTGGCGAGGGGAGCGGACGGGCGCGGCCCGCGAGCGTGCCCTGGCGGAGTTGCTGTTCCGTGCCACGGCGGTCGCGAGCCCACTCTTCGTGTTCCTGGGGATGACCGGGCCGGACGCACGGCCCGCCTTCTGGAGCGTGCTGGCGCTGGCCTTGCTCTGCCTGGTGGTGGGCCTGCTGGTGGAGCGCTTCTTCCTGTCGGTCGTGGGAGCGGCCCTGGCGATGCTCCTGCCGTTCCACGCCTGGTCGCTGCTGGGGGCACCGGCCGCGTCCGTCGTCGCGGGGGCGTTGGCGCTGGGGCTCGCCGTGGTGGTGACGTTGTGCTCCGAGCGCACGCGTTGGTTGCTGGGCGTGGCCGCGGGCGTTCTGTCGGTGGTGGGATTCCTCCTGGGGATGGTCAGCCGTGGCGGCGCCGTGTCCGTGGTGGGCGTGGCCTTGTGTGGCGCCGCCGCGATGGTCGTGGCCTGGGCGCTTCAGCGCGCGTCGCTCATGGCGGTGGCGTCCGTGCTCGCCGTGTCGGTCCTCCCGAGGCTGGTCAGTGAGTTCTCCGGCGCATCGGTCGCGCTGGCGATGTCCGTTGCCTCGCTTGTGCTCGCATCCCTGGGCACCCGAGGCGGCCTGTGGCGGTGGCTGGGCCGTCCCGCCGTGGGGTACGCGGTGCTCGCGGTGCTTCGGGGCGCGCTCGGCGAGGTGACCGGGCTGGCCGGGGTGATTCTCATCGCGGCCGGCGCGGTCGCGGTCGCGTCGAAGACGGTGCCGCGCGTCCGTCCGCTCGCCATCGTCCTGGCCGCGCTCGTGCTGGTGCGTGACGACCCGGGCTTCTTCGCGCCCTGGGGCGGATGGATGACGCCCGGCCTGTCCGTGGCGCTGTTCGCGTGCTGGGCCCTGGGCGCGTCGCTCGTGGCTTCGTGGCGGGGGCGCAGCCTCGACACCCAGGTGGCGGGTGTCGTGGCGCTCGTGTTCCCCCTGTACACGCTGGCGGTGGATGACTCGAGCGGGCGCACCTTCTTGCTGCTGGGCGCGGCGCTCGCGGCGCTGCTCACCCTGCGCGCGCTGCCCGCGTGGTTGAGCGTCGCGGTGGCCGCGTACCATGCCACTGCAGGCCTCATGCGCGTGGGGCCCGAAGCGCTCCTGGGCCTTTCCGTGGTGCTGGCCATCCTGGCGGTGCTCGAGGCCGTTCCCATGGTGCGGCGCGTGTTCGCGGTGGAGCGCCGCTTCGCGTGGGTGTCGACACTGGCGTCCATGGTGGCGCTGCTCCTGGCCATCCTGGAATGGACGAAGTGGGAGTTGCCGCCGTTGGTGCTGGGCTCCGTCGCGCTGCCGCTGCTGTGGACGCGCGCCACCCGCCGGCCCTTCGTCGCGTCACTGGCCGTCCCCTACACCTTCGGCCTCCTGGCGCTGGACAGCATGCGGCTGATGGGGGGAAGGGTGCCGTTCGGCCTGGTCGGATTCGATGCTCCGCCGCGCTGGGCCGTGGTGCTGCCGCTGCTGGCCCTGGGCCTTGCCCGCGCGGTGGCGCATCTCCCCGTGGTGGCTGAATGGCTGCTGGGCTCGCGAGAGGAGGCGCCTCGGCGTGCCGTGTCGACGTGGCTGCAGGGCTGGTTGGCCTTCGTGGCGTTGCCGGTGGTGGCGTTCGCCCTGCGCGCGGAGTCCTCGCCGCTGGGCGTGTGCTGTCTGGCGGCCTCGCTGGCGCTGATGCCTGGGGCCCGGCCCTTCCTGCGCGTCAGCGCGGCCGCGCTGCTGCTCATGGCCTTCCCGGCGGTCCGTCCTGCCGTCATCCCGATGTTGCTCGCACTGGCCATCTTGGAGCACTGGCGTCCGGCCCAGGTGTGGCGCTTCTTCCGGAGCCCGGACGACCCGGTGCTGCGGCCCTCGGCCGTCACCCTGGCGATGCTCCTCTCGGTGTTCCACCTGGTGGAGTCCTTCACCCCGGTCCGACTGGTGATGACGAGCGGCGTGCTGGTCCTCGCCGCGTTCCTGCTGTCACAGCGGATGTGGCTCATCCCCGCCGTGTGGGCGCTGGCGCTGGCGGCGCTGGGCATGGATGGCATTGGAGGCTTCCTGCCTCCGGACGAGGATGCCCGGCTGCGGTTCGTCCTGGTCCTGCTCGGCGCCGCGACGCTGGCGGCGGTGTGCCAGTCCGAGCGGATTCAAACCGCGCTCCGCCAGCGCCTCGCGAAGGTGTTGCCTGAGCTGAACGGACCGTGGAGCGAGCCGCTGTGGCTGGGGAGCGCCATCGCTCTGGGGCTGATGCAGTTGGCGCGGCTGCTCCAGGCGGGACCGGGCGCGTTGCCGCTGCTGACGGCGCTGGGGATGGGCCTGACGGCCTGCGTGCTCATGGTGACGCGCGAGCGCGCACATGCCTGTGTCGCCACCGCGTTGTTGGGCATGTCGCTGGTCGTCGCGGCGCCCCCGTCGTGGGGGCCCGCCGTCGTGAGCGGGGTGGGGCTCGTGCTGTGTCTGGTCGGTATGCGGCTGGATGCCCGGGGCGTTCACGTGGGCGCGGCGCTGCACCACGGGGGCTGGGTGCTGGCGTTGCTGGCGCTCGCGGGCATCCGGGACCTGGAGCATGTGGGGATGCCGCTGAGCATCCTCTTCGCGCTGGGGGCGGCCTGGGCCGTGGTGCTGCGGCGCCGCTCCCGTGAGTTGGTGGGGTGGCTGGCCACGCTGGCCGCCATGCATGGCGGGTTGATGCACCTGGGCGCTGTGTACTCCAGCGGCCGAGGCGCGGAGTTCATCCTCCCGTACTTCGGCGCGGCCAGCGCGCTGCTCGCCACGCTGGTGCTCTTCATGGCCCGCGAGTCGCTGCGCCGGGAGGTGGGGCACAGCTTCGCGCTCGTCGCGCTCACCGAGGTCATCATGGGCCTGCCGCTCATCGGCGCCTCCGCTGACGCGCTCCGCGAGGGCATGGTGTCGAGCGTGGCGCTGGGCGCGCTGTTCTTCGCGCTGGTGCGTCGGGCGGTGAAGTCCCAGGAGTCCGCGTCCGGTTACCTGGCGCAAGTGGTGCTCGCGCTGGGCTACCTCAGCGTGCGGGTGCTGGGCATGGGCGCGCTCCCGGGGCCCGGCGACAGCCTCGCGGCCCTGGTGGGCGGCGCGCTGTTCACCGGCCTCTACTTCTTCGCGCAGCGCGAGGGCGCGGGGCTGGCGAGCCTCCGCGGGCCGATGTTGTTGGGGGCCTACCTCTTCCCCATGGCGGGTCTGCTCTCCGCGCCCTGGGGCGAGCCGGCCCACATGGCGGCGCTGCTGGTGGGCCACGCAGCCCACTTCGCCGCGCTCGGCGCGCATCCAGACCGCCGGGGGATGGCGTCGCTGGTGTCCGTGGTGGCTTTCAACGCCGCCTTGTTGATGGGCTGGCGGGCGAGCGGGAAGGGGGAGTTGGTGTACTTCATCATCCCCGCGGGGCTGTCCCTGCTCGCGCTGCTGCGCGTCTTCCGAGGCGCGCTCCTGCCGGAGCTCTACACGCAGCTGCGCGCGCTGGCGGTCACGGGCATCTACGTCGCCGCCGCGTGGAAGCCGCTCATGTTCAGTGACGGCCGCTCCATGCTGCTCTGCGTGCTGCTCTGTGTCGTGGGCGTGGTCTGTGGCATCGCCCTGCGCATCCGCTCCTACGTGTACCTGGGCACCGGCTTCCTGGTGACGTGCATCGCGGCCAACCTGGTGCGCTTCGGCATGCGGGACCACCGCGTCGCCGCCGCGTCGCTCTTCATGTTGGGCCTGCTTGTCATCGGGACCATGGTGATGCTCAGTGCCCACCGCGCCACATTGAGGCAGAGGTATGCACGGGTGCGCGCGCTGCTCGCGACCTGGGAGGGCTGACACCGGGAGTTCTTGGCGGACGGCCCGGGAGGTGGTTTTGAATGCGGCCCCTCATGTCGCTCCGCCTTCCATCGCTTGCCGCCTACTCCCTCTGCGCGCTCGTGGGGTGCGCCACCGTGAAGCCGCGCCCTCCGGAGCCCATCGTCGCTCCGCAGGAGGTGACGGTGGCCGCGCCAGGAGGCTTGGTGGTGCCGGTGACGGCGGTGGAGCAGGGGGCGTCCGAAGTGGCCCCCACGCCGGTGGTGACGCAGTGGGTGACGGCGGGCGTTCTGGAAGCCACGCTGCGTGCCGCCGAGCAGGTGACAGGGCCGGCCAGCACCTCTGGACGGTTCTGGGATGTGCTGCTCGCGCCCACGGAGATGGCGCGCTCCATCGTCCAGCGCTCCATCCAGTTGTTGGGCACGCGCAGCCTGCGCCGCGTCAACCGGAGCGTTCCCGATGACTGCTCCGGCTTCGTGCGTCTGGCGTACCGCTCCGCTGGCATCGACCTGGTGGCGCACGGCTTCCTCGCGGGAGAGAACGCCGTCTCCGCCATCTTCCGTCGCGCGGTGGATGTCGGCTCCGTCCACCACCAGCCGCCACGTCCTGGCGACCTCGTCTTCTTTCGCGAGACGTATGACCGCAACCGCGACGGCCGCCGCAACGACGGGATGACCCACATTGGCGTGGTGGAGGGCGTGGACGGGCATGGCACCGTCACCTTCATCCACCGTGGAGGCAAGGGTGTGGCGCGCGGCCGGTTGAACCTGTCCTTTCCGGCCAGGCATCAACTGGAGCAGGGCGGGCCGGTGGTGAACGATTACATCCGTCCCGCAGCGAAGGGCTCGCGGGCCTATCTCGCGGGAGAGCTGTTCGCGGCCTTCGCTTCGCCTGAGGGACTGTAACTTTCCAGGGTGCGGCTCGCACCCTGCGTGGCTTTGAAGATGTGTCGCGCTGATGCGTCATGGGTGGCATGCGACTCGCTCTTGCCATTGGTTGCCTGATGCTCGCTTCGGGTTGTGTGATGCACACCCGCTCACCTCCGCCGCGTTCGCCTCCTCCGCCGTCTCGTCCGGCGGCGATGACGTACAGGGAAGCGGTGAACCTGGGCTTCAACCAGTGCCGCTCACGTGGCTATGAGTGCCGCTTGAAGGACGCGGACCGCAAGGGGCGGGACGTGTGGCGGGTGAAGTTCGATGCGTCCAATCGGAGGGCGCGGGGCCACCTGCACCTCGACTTCGACGCGTACTCGCGCAGCCTCCTGCGGGTGGACGAGAAGGTGAAGGCCCGCCGCGATGACTGGGACGATGACGACCACCACCACCACGGGCGCGGGAAGAAGAAGGGGCACGCGCGGCGGGATGACTGACGTGCCCGGAGGACTGGGAAAGGAGCGGTGCGCCGGCGTTCTTGCAACCGGCGGCTCCTTCCCGGGTTGAACGGGGCATGACCCGACATCTTCTCGTGGCTTCGTTGTTGTTCTCGGCGCAGGCCTTCGCTTTTGGCGAGGACCTTTGTTACGCGGCGAATGGCGGTGCGCCGCTCAACTGTCAGCCGCTGCCCGCGGGCTGCGCTCCCGGTGATGCCTCGCCGCAATGCAAGAACGCGGCGCTGGTGGCCGCGGGCACCGTACGGAACCAGTCGGACGGTGCCCGCAGCCTGATGCACGCGGACACCACGCATCTGCTGGCGCAGGCCGTGGGTTTCCCCTCGGACAAGGCCTACTGGACGGCGGCGTATGACCAGGCCACGGACCTGAGCGTCTTCACTCCGCGCACCCTGTCAGGAGCGCCGGCTCCCGACAGCGCGGCGCTCACGACGAAGCCCATCAGCGGCGTCAACCGCGGCGACTTCACCCACGGCGGCGTGCTCTTCCATTTCGTCGCACCGCGGAATGGCGGCTCCACGCAGCCCAGCTCCACCGTGGACGGGCTCCATCCTGATGTGGAGGACGTGGACGAGGTGCTGCTCGCCAACCTGCGCGCCTGGGTGCTCCAGGGCACCGCGCCGGGGCGGGGCTGCTCGGCGGGGCTCACGGTGTACTCGGACGTGGGCGGCTACGCGCTGGGCTCCAACTGCTTCGCAGCTGGCGGCGGTCAGCCGGGGACCATCAACGGGAGCCTCGCGGCGGTGGGCCCCATGGCGATTCCCTTCAACCTGACGACGGGTCCGCAGGTCATGGAGGTGGACTCCGGCGTGCTCGCCCCGGACTTCGACGCGTATATCGGCGCGCATGCTGCGGAGGCCCGCGCGGGCATCTACCTGCATGCGCTGGCGGACCGGATTTCGCACCACGTCTGCACCGACGCGTCGCCGAACTACGGCCCCACGGGGCTTCAACGGACCTTCACCATCGACATGTCGAACGGCGAGTGCGTCCAGACGATGCATGTGCTCCGGCACGTCTGGGAGACGGGCGTGGACTTCTCCGCGCTGCCCGCCGCCGAGCGCACCACCGAGGCCACGCTGGGGGAGGTCTTCGACGCGCTCCTGGAGATTGCCACCGCGCGAGGCTGGGCCGCGGGGCCGACGCAGCAGACGCAGTCGCTGAAGAGCGCGCTCGTGGCGGAGTTGACCACCGCGTTCCAGGTGTTCGATGCGACGGAGCGCGCGATGGCCATTCGCGACGTCGGGTGCCGCAGGGGCTACGCCGTGTTCCCCGGCATGCCGGCCTGCCCGGCCTCGATGACGCCCGAGGCCCGCTGAGGACTCCACGTCAGTCGCTCTTCTTCTTCAGCGACTTGATGGCGGACGCGGCTGCTTCGTGGCCGCAGTCCTTGCCACCGAACACGCCCTTCTCCTTGGGCAGCTTGGTGACGCGCTCCAGCGCGGCGATGGCATCCGCGTCACCCAGGCCCGCGAGCCGGTTGGCGGCCTGGATGCGGATGCCGCAGTCCTGGGTGTTCAGCGCCTCGCTGTAGGCGCGGACCAGATTCACCCCGTCCGCGGCCTTGGCGAACTCCAGGTAGCGCAACGCGCCCCACTGGCGCAGGGAGTGCGGCTCCTCGGCCAGTTCCTCGTAGTGAGCGCGCATGCGGCTCTTCGGGATGCGGGCCAGGGACCTCTCCAGGACGGTGAGCTGCTCCTTGCCGTAGTCCTCCGCCAGCCCATCAAGGACGAGCGGCTCCACGTCCTCGATCTCCTCATCCTTCAGGTTGTTCAGCGCGGACCGCTCGCTGATGTGGTGCCCCTTGGCGTGGTGCGCCGCCACGCGCGCGCGCCGCAGCGAAGGCAGTGCCTTCTCCTCCTCCGTCGCGCCGTCCAGCAGCACCAGCGCTTCGTCCAGCTTTCCGTCCCGGAGCAGCGCGAAGGCCTTCGTGCCGGGGTCGTTCCGCTGTCCCAGCCACGCGGCGCCAGCACCCAGGAGCACCACCACGCCAGCGACCAGCGCCGCCACGCGCCGACGGTGCCGCAGCAGCTCCACCCAGCCGGTGGGCAGCTTCACCGTCTGGAGCTTCGCCAGCAGGGGCGCGAGCGCGTTCCCTCGGCTGCCTTGCGAGGCGAAGCGGTCGCCGAAGGGCGGGCCCTCCGCGGCGCGCTGGCACCGGTAGAGCTGGAGCTGCTCGTCGCGGCCGGGCAGGGCGATGGTGCCGCAGGGCTCCGCCGTAACTTCCGCGCGGTTGCGCGCCAGGTTCACCGCTTCGGTGAAGGTGACCTCGCCCGCGCTGGCGACGTGTTCCACGGCCTCGACGACTTCCATGGGCTCACCCAGCACGGTGTCCGTCGTGGCGAGCACCTCACCGGCATGCAGGCAGACGCGCACGTTGAGCCGGTCCACCTCCGGCACCGTCTGGTTGTGGCGCCACAGCCGGTCCTGCATGGCCATGCCGCACAGCACGCCCGAGGTGGGGGAGCGGAACACCACCAGCAGCGCGTCTCCGCGCTTCTGCACCAGCCGCCCGTCGTGCTCCTTCACCAGGGGCATCAGCAGCCTGTCGTGTGTCTCCAGCATCCGCGCGTTCTCTTCGTGCGTCTGCCGGCTGGTGCGCTCGGTGAAGCCCTGGATGTCGGTGAGCATCACCGTGAGGTTCTGCGGCTTCACCACCGACGCGCTGCCGCCCGTCACCGCGGCCATGCTGCCGGAGGGCTTCATCCCGAAGGACGCCGTCCCGGTGCGCAGAGAGGCCACCGGCGGCGGGTTGGCGCTGGGAGCCAGGCCGAACGCGGCGGTGCCGCTGCCCGACTGCTGCTGCGCTGGCGCGTTCCCCGCGAAGGCCGCGGTGCCCGTCGGGGCGGAGTTGCTCCCCGTGGGGCTCCCAGTGCCGAACACGGCGGTGCCGGAGGAGGGCGTGGCGCCGCTGCCCGGCGGCGGGACGTAGGCGGGCGTACCCAGGCCCGGCGTGAAGGCGGAGAGGGCGGAGTGCGCCGCGGCCAGCGCGTCCGCCAGCTCGTGCGCGCTCTGGGGGCGCTTGCTCGCGTCCTTCTCCAGGAGGCGCATCACCAGCGACAGCAGGCCCACGTAGCGAGACAGCGTGGGGGCCGCGCGGTCCAGCGGCAGCGGCGCGGCGGAGGCGTGCTGCGACAGGAAGTTGCGCGGCAGGGGCCCGTCGAACGGGAGCCGCCCGGACAACACGCGGTAGGTCAGCACGCCGAACGAGTACAGGTCGCTGCGCGTGTCCACCTTCGCGCCCACGGCCTGCTCGGGAGACAGGTACTCCGGCGTGCCCAGCACCACGCCCACCTGGCTGACGTTGCTGGAGGCGTCCGGCTCCACCAGCCGGGCGATGCCGAAGTCCAGCAGCCGGGCCTGCTCGCCCCGGGCGCTCTTGGAGATGAAGACGTTCTCCGGCTTCAGGTCGCGGTGGATGATGCCCTTGTCGTGGATGGCGGCCAGGCCCTCCGCCAACTGCTGGAGCAGCGGCAGCGCGCGGCCCGGCGGCATGGGGCCCGGGGTGAGCACGTCGTACAGACTCTCACCCTCGACGAACTCCATGACGAGGCAGGCGTGGTCGCCGGACTCGCCGAAGTCGACGATGCGCACCACGGACGGGTGCTCCACGGCGGAGAGCAGGCGCGCCTCTCGCTTGAAGCGCTCCGCCATGCCGGCCTGGGCGTGGAGGTCATGGTGGAGGACCTTGATGGCCACCTTGCGGCCCAGGGAGACCTGTTCGCCAAGGTAGACCTCTCCCATCCCGCCAGAGCCCAGCGGACGGAGTACCCGGAAGCGACCGTCGAGGACGAGGGAGTCGGGGGCCAACACGCGGGGCGCATCTTGTCCGACTTCGCGTCAGGGCGCAGCCCGTTCCTTCACCCTGGATCCGGGGAGCCATCACGTCTCGTTGCTTGCCCTACAAGCGGGGGTTTGCCAGAAATTTCGAGGGCTTGGACCCCGTGCTAACGTCCCTCCTCCCGCGATGGCTACCGAAAGCGATTCTCCCAAGCCCGCCACGGCGCTCGATGCACGCGCCGCCGCCCCCGAGCTGCGCCTGCTGGACCGCAGGGCGTTCGTGGGCTTCCCGGCGCTGGAGGTGCTGCCGGGACTGCGCATCTCCGACTTCGCGCTCCAGATTCCGGACGTCAGCTTCCCCTTCAACGTCAGCGCCGGGGCCACGCGCTACCAGCGCAAGAAGCTGCACTTCGGCTTCCTCGAGCTGTCCATCGACGCCGACCTGGTGACGCGCCGGGTGGCGGAGCTGGCCGGGCGGCTGGCCGGCATCGAGGACCTGCGCCTGCACTTCCGCCCCGGCTACCTGGAAGGCCAGGGCCGGCTGCCGGCGCCGGAGCACACGCCCTTCACCTTCAAGGTGGCGTTCGACGCGGATGGGGAGCGGCTCGCCGTCTACCTCTACGACGTGCGCCTCTACGGCTTCTCCTCCACGCCGTCCGTGCAGGTGCCGGGGCTGCTGTCCTCGGCCGTGGGCGCGCTGGCGCTGGTGCCGGACGTGGAGGTTCGCGGGGCCACGGGGTTCTCCACGCGCGTGCTGCCCGCGCTGTGCCAGCTGGCGGCGGTGAGCCGCGGCTACAAGATGCCGACGCTGGACACCGCGCGCCTGTCGGCCGCCGAGGTCTCCAGCACGGGCCTTCGCCTGCGCTTCTCCGCGGGCGGCCTGCCGCCGCCGTCGCCGCCGGACGAGGAGCTGCTGCTCGCGCTGGAGCGCGCGCGCCTTCGCGGACGCCGAGGGCTCATCG
>JBKGHI010000659.1:0-415 GCA_046520405.1 Myxococcus sp. 1LA | reverse complement strand
TCCTGGACTACGTGGAGGGCTACACGCTGGGGGAGTGGGTGGAGAAGACGCACCCTACGGCGCATGAAGTGGCCCGGGTGTTCGGCAAGCTTTCGGGCGCTCTCGCTCACCTGCATTCGCGGGGCGTCTTCCACCGTGACTTGAAGCTGGGGAACATCCTTGTGCGCGCCACGGATGGTGAGCCCTTCATCCTGGATTTCAGCGCAGGGGATTACACGCTGGCCCCGGAGCTGACGGACACGCCCTTGCCACCTGGCACCCGGCGCTATCGCTCCCCTGAAGCGTCGCGCTTCCTTCGCGAGCACGGAGACGAGCACGACGCGCGTTACGAGTTCAAGGCGACCGACGACGTGTACGCGCTGGGCGTCTGCCTCTATGACGTGCTGACGAATCCCCAGCCTGTGAGCGAAACGCC
>JBKGHI010000658.1:0-432 GCA_046520405.1 Myxococcus sp. 1LA | reverse complement strand
CGGCGCTCTCGCTCTCCGCGAGGTCCGCGAGGATTCGCAGGCAGTCCTCGCGGTAGCGCTCCCCTTCGGCGGAGAGCGACAGGCGGCGGGTTGAGCGGGCGAACAGTTGAACGCCCAGACGTGCCTCGAGCTGCTGGAGGGCCAGCGTCACCGTGGAGGGTGCGACGCCCCGGGCACGCGCCACGGAGGCCAGGCTGCCCCGCTCGGAGATGTCGATGAAGAGCTGCATCGCTTCGAAGCGGTCCATTCTTCGACCCTATCGAATGATGATTTCGAGGAAACGCGGATTGTTTTCCACCGGGCAGCCCGCAATGAATGCGGCAGGAGGTTCCGCATGAGCAGCGCTCCACTGGGACGTCATCACCTCGACGACCCAAATCCGGCAGGCCGGGTTCGGTGACGTCGTCGACAGTGAGCACATGTTCCTGCGTC
>JBKGHI010000657.1:0-452 GCA_046520405.1 Myxococcus sp. 1LA | reverse complement strand
CTTCGCCGTCTCAATCAGCGAGTAGAAGAGGGCGGCCACTTGGGTGCCTCGCTCGGACTTGCTGCCGTAGTGGTTCTTCCTGCCGAGGACGACGTCGCGCATCTGGCGCTCGACGTGGTTGTTGTCCAGTGGCACCAGGGGGTTGGAGAGGAAGAGAGTCAGCCCGGGCCAGAGTTTGTGCATGTACTCCAGGGCCTTGCGGAAGGCGCTGCCCGGCAGACTGCGCTGGGCCAGGGCCCACGCACGGATGCTCTCCACCACCGGGGCGGACTTCTCCTGGCGCACGGCGAGCCGGTGCGCGAGGGCGGTGGTGCGCGCCTCCCCGGTGAGGGCATGGGGCGAGGGCAAGTCGGCCTCAATGGCATACAGCTTCCCGATGAGGAGAAGCACCTCTTGGCAGACAGGCTTCGTCTTCTGGGCCTCGAAGAATTTTCGGCGCACATGCGCCCAGC
>JBKGHI010000656.1:0-462 GCA_046520405.1 Myxococcus sp. 1LA | reverse complement strand
TCACGCCCATCTCCGTGCCGTCCAGGATGCCGTCGTTGTCGCTGTCCGGGTCCAGGGCGTCAATGAGGCCGTCACCATCCGTGTCGGTGATGCCGTCGATGCCGTCCGGCACGCCGTCGTCGTCGCTGTCCGCGTCGTTGGGGTCCAGGCCCAGCGCGATTTCGGTCGCATCGTCGATGCCGTCGCCATCCGAGTCGACGTCGTCCGCGGGGTTGAGCGGATCCGTCTCGCCCGGGTCCACCCGGCCGTTGCGGTTGGCGTCTTCAATGCCGTCACGCACGCTGCCGCCATCCGTGTCCGGGTTGAGCGGGTCCGTCGTCGTCGCCGGGTCCGAGTCCGCCACGAAGCGCGTCATGTCCGTGTCCGTGCCCTGGGGCTCGGTGAGGCCGCGCTCCAGACCGTCCGACAGCAGGTCGCCGTCGGTGTCCCAGTTGTTCGGGTCCGTCTCACCCTCGTCGACGA
>JBKGHI010000655.1:0-468 GCA_046520405.1 Myxococcus sp. 1LA | reverse complement strand
GATGGTCTCCGCCAGCGCGGCGACCTCGCCCTTGGCCTCCACGGCCAGCTTCTGCTTCAGGTCGCCGTTGGCGACGGCCGTCACGACCTTGACGATGCCGCGCACCTGCGTGGTGAGGTTGCGGGCCATGAAGTTCACGTTGTCCGTGAGGTCCTTCCACACGCCGGACACGCCGCGCACCTCGGCCTGACCGCCCAGCTTGCCCTCGGTGCCGACCTCGCGCGCGACGCGGGTCACCTCCGCGGAGAAGCTGTTGAGCTGGTCCACCATGATGTTGATGGTGTCCTTCAGCTCCAGGATTTCGCCCTTGGCGTCGACCGTAATCTTCTTGGACAGGTCGCCGTTGGCCACCGCCGTCGTCACGAGCGCGATGTTTCGCACCTGCGCGGTGAGGTTGGAGGCCATGCTGTTCACGTTGTCCGTGAGGTCCTTCCACGTGCCCGCGACGCCGGGCACCGCGGCCTGACC
>JBKGHI010000654.1:0-481 GCA_046520405.1 Myxococcus sp. 1LA | reverse complement strand
GCGGCCGGTGGGCCCAGGCGTAGTAGCCGCTGCGGGACACCTCCAACTGCGCACACATGAAGGCAATCGGGAAGTGGGCCTTCTGCGCGTGGATGAACGCGAACTTCACGTCGTCTCCTTCGCGAAGAAGGCCGCCGCTTTTTTTAACAGCTCTCGCTCCATTCTCAGCTGGCGGTTCTCCGCACGCAGCCGCGCAAGCTCCTCCCGCTCTTCTTGGCGCAGGGCCCCCGGCTTGCCCTCACCGCGAGCCTCCTTCGCTCGCTCCACCCACGTACGCAGGGCGGACTCCGTGAGGTCCAGGGCCCTGGCCACGTCCGGAATGCTCTTGCCCTCGTCCAGCACCAATTTCACCGCGCCGTCCTTGAACTCGCGCGTGAACTTCCGGCGCTGCCTCCGGCTCTTCTTCTGCTTCGCGTCACTCGCCGACATTGGACACCCTTTCCATCACATCTCGGGTGTCCACGGAATCGGGGCAGGCTCA
>JBKGHI010000653.1:0-482 GCA_046520405.1 Myxococcus sp. 1LA | reverse complement strand
AGCACGGGCCGGCCCAAGGGGGCGATGAATGCGCACGGCGGCGTCGTCAACCGGCTGAAGTGGATGCAGGAGGAGTACGGGCTGGGCAGCGCCGACGTGGTGCTTCAGAAGACGCCCTTCAGCTTCGACGTGTCGGTGTGGGAGTTCTTCTGGCCGCTGCTGGCCGGGGCGAAGCTGGTGGTGGCGAGGCCTGGAGGGCACCAGGAGCCGGCATACCTGGTGAAGTTGATGAAGGCGGAGGGCGTGACGACGGTGCACTTCGTACCGTCCATGCTGCGCGCCTTCGTGGAGGAGCCGGGGCTGGAAGAGTTGGCCAGCTTGCGGCGAGTGGTGTGCAGCGGCGAGGCGCTGAGCGCGGAGCTGGTGAAGAAGGCGTACGCGCGGCTGCCCGCACCGGTGCGGGTGCACAACCTCTACGGCCCGACGGAAGCAGCGGTGGACGTCACCTACTGGCCGTGCCCGCGTGGGGAGGACTTCCACCG
>JBKGHI010000652.1:0-493 GCA_046520405.1 Myxococcus sp. 1LA | reverse complement strand
CTCCACCACCTCGGTCTCCCTGACCCGAGCCTCTTCCACCACCGGATTCATCGTTCCTGCCTGGGGCGCCCTGCACACTCAACTGCCGGGTACGAACTGTCTCACTCACGTTGGCAGAGAGGGACGCCGCCAAGAAGGACGCCCGGGTGAAGACGTTCGCCTCTCTCGACTACCGGCCCCGCCGCATGGAGGGCGTCTTCCGCCTGCCGTTCAGCTCATGAGGTGAGCACCTCTTCTCCTGGGGGCTGTCAACTCGCAGTCCCCCAGGAGCATCCATGAAGTCCATGAAGTTCATCCCCCTGGCCGCACTCGTGGGCGTCCTCCTCACCGCCCCCGTGGCCTTGGCGCAGGACTCCACCGCGCCGGAGCCCACCTTCCAGTCCATCCTCATGTCCGCGGCGGTGTATGTGGTGCCGGTGCTGGCCACGGCGCTGACGACCCTGCTGGCGGCGGCGCTCGCGGCTCTGACGCGGAAGCTGTCCGTCCAGGCCGA
>JBKGHI010000651.1:0-507 GCA_046520405.1 Myxococcus sp. 1LA | reverse complement strand
TGGGCGGCCAGGCCATCGTGCGTGGTGTCGGTGGAACGTGGAAGGACCTCACCGACAACGTGAACAGCATGGCGTCCAACCTCACGTCCCAGGTGCGCAACATCGCCGAGGTGACGATGGCGGTGGCGCGCGGTGACCTCTCGAAGAAGATCACCGTGGATGTGCGCGGTGAAATCCTGGAGCTGAAGAACACCATCAACACGATGGTGGACCAGCTCTCGTCCTTCGCCTCCGAGGTGACGCGCGTCGCGAAGGAAGTGGGCACGGAAGGGAAGCTGGGCGGCCAGGCCATCGTGCGTGGTGTCGGTGGAACGTGGAAGGACCTCACCGATAACGTGAACAGCATGGCGTCCAACCTGACGTCGCAGGTGCGCAACATCGCCGAGGTGACGACGGCCGTGGCGAACGGTGACCTGTCCAAGAAAATCACCGTCGATGTGCGCGGCGAGATTCTGGAGCTGAAGAACACCATCAACACGATGGTGGACCAGCTCAACTCGTTCGCCT
>JBKGHI010000650.1:0-543 GCA_046520405.1 Myxococcus sp. 1LA | reverse complement strand
TCGAGATGACCGGCTTCATCAAGGTCAACTCCGTGTCCGACGTGTCGGACAACTTCGCGTGGTACGCGCGTGGCGGTAAGCACAACGACAATCACTCCGGGTGCGAGGGCAGCAGCTACAAGGGCTCGCTGCACTATGACGGTCGCGTGCGCTGGCAGAAGGAGACGTGGCACGTGTCCTACGACCAGGCTTCCTACAAGACGGGCACCTCGGCGCTGCGTGGCCGCTGGGTGGGCTTCAAGTCGGTGATGCGCAACACCAAGGTCAACGGCAAGGAGGCCGTGCGCCTGGAGATGTACCTCAACGAGAACGCCGACAAGAAGACCTGGAAGAAGGTCTACGACATGGTGGACTCGGGCAGCTGGGGTGGTGACGCCAGCCACTGCGGTGGCGCCGTGAATGCCATGCCCATCACCTGGGGCGGCCCCATCGCGGTGTTCCGCTGGGACAGCGCCACCGACGTGGACTTCAAGTGGATGTCCGTGCGCGAAATCTCGCCGGAGCAGTGAGCCGCTGACGGCAGTCCTGCCCGCCCCGGTACTC